>CALWQS010000001.1 GCA_944383745.1 uncultured Mediterraneibacter sp.
CGCGGATGTCGGCTGAAGCGGGACGTCCGCTCACCTTCTGCGTCACCACCTTCGGCTGTCAGATGAACGCCCGTGATTCTGAGAAACTCACCGGCATCCTGGAGCGGATCGGGTATGTCGAAGAGCCGGATGAAGAGAAGGCGGATTTTGTCATCTACAACACATGCACCGTGCGCGAGAACGCGAATCAGAGAGTCTACGGACGGCTGGGACAGCTCGGGCGTATCAAGAAGAAGAACCCGCACATGATGATCGCGCTCTGCGGATGTATGATGCAGGAGCCCCATGTCGTGGAGAAATTAAAGAAAAGCTACCGCTTCGTGGACTTGATCTTCGGCACACATAACATCTATAAGTTTGCGGAGCTTCTGACAGCCCGCATGGAGTCCGGCAGGATGATCATCGATATCTGGAAGGACACGGACAAGATCGTGGAGGACCTCCCCGTGGAGCGGAAGTATCCGTTTAAATCCGGGGTAAATATTATGTTCGGCTGCAATAACTTCTGCAGCTACTGCATCGTGCCTTATGTGCGCGGCCGCGAGCGCAGCCGTGATCCGAAGGCGATCATCCGCGAGATCGAGCGGCTCGTCGCAGACGGCGTGGTGGAGGTCATGCTCCTGGGACAGAACGTCAACTCTTACGGAAAGACGCTCCCGGAGCCTATGACATTCGCACAGCTCCTGGAAGAGGTGGAAAAGGTGGAAGGACTTGAACGGATCCGCTTTATGACCTCCCATCCGAAGGACCTTTCCGACGAGCTGATCGAGGTCATGGGCAGATCAAAAAAAATATGCAGGCACCTTCATCTTCCCGTGCAGTCCGGCAGCAGCCGCATCCTACAGAAGATGAACCGCCGGTACACAAAGGAGCAGTATCTTTCTCTCGTAGATAAGATCAAGGCCGCTGTGCCGGACATCTCACTCACGACGGATATCATCGTAGGATTCCCGGGGGAGTCCGAAGAAGACTTCCAGGAGACACTGGACGTGGTGAGAAAGGTGAGATACGACAGCGCGTTTACCTTCATCTACTCCAAGCGAAGCGGAACCCCGGCCGCTGTGATGGAAGACCAGGTTCCGGAGGACGTGGTGAAAGACAGGTTCAACCGGCTTCTCGAGGAGGTACAGAGGATCTCCGCCGAGGTCTGCGCAGTCCACGAAGGAACTGTTCAGGAAGTTCTCACAGAGTGCAGGAACGATCACGACGAACATCTCATGACAGGACGCATGAGCAATAATCTTCTCGTCCACTTTCCAGGCGATGAGTCGCTGATCGGAAAGCTCGTCAAAGTAAGACTGGATGAGTGCAGAGGCTTTTATTATATCGGAGAAATTGTCTAGCATAGAATGATCACAAACTGAGAAAACTATCCTTAACGCCGGCGGCATGCCGGCGTTTTTACCGCAGGAAAGGAAATTAATCTCTGCGGCATTTTATATGACAGGAGAGGAAGGTTTGTGAAAAAACTGAGTGAATACTTGCTGCTTTGGACCCTGGGAGGATCCGTCTACTATACATTCGAATTATTTTTCCGGGGCTTTTCCCACTGGTCCATGTTCGTACTGGGCGGAGTCTGTATGGTTTTCTGCGCCCAGCAGGGAAAATGGACGCGCTGGCGGGCGCCGCTCTGGAAGCAGGTGGGCTGGTGCGTGATCTTTGTGACCGCATGCGAGTTTACGACCGGGATCCTTGTCAATAAGCTTCTTCGCTGGAACGTATGGGATTATACCGGACTGCCTTTCCAGCTGATGGGGCAGATCTGCCTGCCTTTCGCCATTATTTTCGCAGGACTGTGTGCCGCAGGCATCCTCCTGAGCGGCTGGCTGCTCCATTTTCTCTATGGTGAGGAAGCTCCCCATTTTCATGTTCTCTGAAATTGAGAACAGTTTTCATAATTTCCAATGTTGAACTGAATTTTTAAAAATGGTATACTAATCCGAAAAGGGTTTTTGCCTTTTCAATCGGAACATAATAATAATTACAATACAAAGGAGTAAGAATGTGGCTGAATTAACCCCAATGATGAAACAGTATATGGAGACGAAGTCCCAGTATCAGGACTGCATTCTGTTCTATAGATTAGGAGATTTCTACGAGATGTTCTTCGACGACGCACTGACTGCGTCGCGGGAGCTGGAGATCACTCTGACCGGTAAAAACTGCGGCCAGGAGGAGCGGGCGCCCATGTGCGGCGTCCCTTACCATGCGGTGGAAGGCTACTTGAACAAGCTTGTATCCAAGGGCTATAAGGTCGCGATCTGCGAGCAGATGGAGGATCCGAAGCAGGCGAAAGGGATCGTGAAGCGTGAGGTCGTCCGAATCGTCACCCCGGGGACGAATCTTGACACGCAGGCTCTGGATGAGACGAAAAATAACTATATTATGTGTATCGTGTACATAGCAGACCGCTACGGGGTGTCCATAGCAGATATCACTACCGGAGACTATTTTGTCACAGAGATGCCCGACAGCGCCAGGCTGATGGACGAGATCTATAAGTTCATGCCCTCTGAGATTATCTGCAATGAAGCCTTTTATATGAGCGGCATGGACCTGGACGGAATGAAGGACAGGCTCGGTATAACGATCTTCTCCCTCGATGCATGGTATTTTGACGACGCCATCTGCCGGGAAAAGCTGCTGGATCATTTCAAGGTGTCTTCCTTTGCAGGGCTGGGGCTTGCCGACTATGACTGCGGAATTATCAGCGCCGGCGCGCTTCTTCAGTATCTGCTTGAGACGCAGAAAAATTCTCTGTCCAACCTTACCCATATCACTCCTTATGCGGCAGGAAAATACATGATGCTGGACAGTGCGACAAGACGGAACCTGGAGCTGTGTGAGACGCTCCGCGAGAAGCAGAAAAGAGGCTCCCTCCTGTGGGTGCTGGACAAGACAAGGACGGCGATGGGCGCCAGAACACTCCGCAAATATGTGGAACAGCCGCTTATTGATAAAAAGGAGATCCTGCTCCGCCTGGACGCGGTGGAAGAACTGAAAAAGCAGGCGATCTCCAGAGAAGAGATACGGGAATATCTGTCTCCGGTCTATGACCTGGAGCGGCTGATTACACGGATTACCTACGGCTCCGCGAATCCCCGGGATCTGATCGCCTTTAAGAGTTCTCTGGAGATGCTGCCTCCCATTCGGTATATCCTGGAGGAGATGCAGTCAGAGCTTCTTCGGACGATATATCAGGACATGGATTCTCTCTCAGACCTGTGCGCTCTGGTACAGAGGGCGATCCAGGATGAGCCTCCTCTTGCCATGAAAGAGGGGAATATTATCCGGGACGGATATAATGAAGAGGTAGACAAGCTCCGCCGCGCCAAGTCCGAAGGCAAGGACTGGCTTGCCAGGCTGGAGAACGATGAGAGGGAGAAGACGGGGATTAAGAATCTCCGGATCAAATACAACAAAGTGTTCGGCTACTATCTCGAGGTCACCAACTCGTATAAAGACCTCGTGCCCGAATATTACACCCGCAAGCAGACACTGGCAAATGCCGAGCGTTATATCACGCCGGAGCTCAAAGAGCTGGAGGATATGATCCTTGGGGCGGAGGATAAGCTTTATGCGCTGGAGTATGATCTGTACTGTGAAGTGAGAGATACGATCGCCGCAGAGGTCGTGAGGATCCAGCAGACAGCGAAAGCGGTTGCAGCGCTGGATGTGTTCGCCTCCCTGGCGCTCGTGGCGGAGCGGAACAACTATGTCCGCCCGAAGATCAATGAGAGAGGGATCATTGATATCAAGGAAGGACGCCACCCTGTCGTAGAGCGGATGATCCCGAACGATATGTTTATCTCCAACGATACTTATCTGGATGACAAGAAGCACCGGATCTCGATCATCACCGGTCCGAACATGGCGGGGAAATCCACCTACATGCGGCAGACTGCGCTGATCGCTCTGATGGCGCAGATCGGTTCTTTCGTCCCTGCGGAGAGCGCCAGCATCTGCCTGTCAGACCGGATCTTTACAAGAGTCGGAGCCTCTGACGACCTGGCTTCCGGCCAGAGCACCTTCATGGTCGAAATGACGGAGGTAGCCAATATTCTGCGGAATGCCACCTCCAAAAGCCTTCTGATCCTGGATGAGATCGGACGTGGAACGAGCACCTTCGACGGCCTCTCCATCGCGTGGGCGGTGGTGGAATATATCAGCGACAGCCGTCTGCTGGGAGCCAAGACTTTGTTCGCCACCCACTATCACGAACTGACCGAGCTGGAGGGGAAGATCGGCAATGTGAACAACTACTGTATCGCGGTGAAGGAGAAAGGCGACGATATCGTTTTCCTCAGAAAGATTGTAAAGGGCGGCGCTGATAAGAGCTACGGCATCCAGGTGGCAAAGCTTGCCGGCGTGCCGGATCTGGTGATCAACCGGGCGAAGGAGATTGTGGAAGAGCTGAGCGATCAGGACATTACGTCTAAGGTCAGCGAGATTGCAGAGCGGGAACGCACCGCAAAGAAGCGGCCGAAGGCGAAAAAATATGACGAGGTGGATATTGCACAGATGTCGCTGTTTGACACAGTAAAGGACGACGATGTGCTGGAGGAGCTGAAAAACATCGACGTGGGGAACCTGACGCCGATCGACGCTCTCAACACGATCTACCGTCTTCAGAACAAGCTGAAAAACAGATGGTAAACAGATAAAAGGAGAAGATTATGCCTCACATTCATGTATTGGATCAGGTTACAATCGATAAGATAGCAGCAGGAGAAGTGATCGAGCGCCCGGCCTCCATCGTGAAGGAGCTTGTTGAAAATGCAATCGACGCCGGAGCTGCCTCTGTGAAGGTGGAGATCAAAGACGGCGGGATTTCCTTCATCCGGATTATGGACAACGGCTGCGGCATCCCTGTGGATGAGGTGAGAAGCGCGTTTTTAAGGCACTCTACGAGCAAGATCCAGAGCGTGGAGGATCTCGCCCATATTTCCTCCTTAGGCTTCCGCGGCGAGGCGCTCTCCAGTATCGCGGCTGTGACGAGGACGGAGCTGATCACAAAGCCGCAGGAGCAGGAACTTGGAACGAAATATGTCATTGAGGGAGGAAAGGAAGTATCTCTCGAAGAGACAGGAGCGCCCAATGGGACAACCTTTTTAATCCGGCAGCTCTTTTATAATGTGCCCGCGCGGAGAAAGTTCCTGAAAACGCCTATGACTGAGGCAGGACATGTACAGGATCTTCTCACGCGCCTCTCCCTTTCCCATCCGGAGATTGCATTTCAGTTTGTCAGCAACGGGCAGGAGAAGCTGCGCACCTCGGGAAACGGCAGCCTGAAGGATGTGATATATAATGTCTACGGAAGAGATGTGGCCGCTAATCTGCTGGAAATGGAATTTGAGAAGAACGGGCTTAAGATCAGCGGTTACCTGGGAAAACCGGTCATCACCCGCGGAAACCGAAACTTCGAGAACTTCTTCGTGAACGGAAGATATGTGAAGAGCCCCATGATCTCAAAGGCTCTGGAGGACGCCTACAGGGATTTTGTCATGCAGCACAAATTCCCTTTTGCAGTGCTCCACTTCCATATCAGCGGGGAAGAGATCGACGTCAATGTCCATCCGACCAAGATGGAGCTGCGCTTCCAGAAGCAGCAGGAGGTATATAACACGGTCTACGAGGGCGTGCACCGCACGCTGCTGGAGCCGGAACTGATCCCTCAGGCAGATGCGCCGGAACCCATCTCTGTCCCGAAGACAGCGGAGAGCCCTTTTCTCCTAAAGCCGAAAGCGCCTGCCGGGGAATATGCCCGGGAGGAGCGGACAGCATACGGGAGTTCTAAATCCGAGCCATCAGAACCGGCGCCTTCGAAGCAGGCGTCATTAAAATCCGAGCCATCAGAACTGACGCCTTCGGAACCTGCATCATTAAAATCGGCGCCTGCAAAACCGGGATCTTCCAGGTCGGCGGAACCGGAAGTGCGGGATGAGGACTATTTCATCCGGAAGATGCGGGAGCGGGTTCTCGCTTATCATAACCGGTCCTCTTCAGCAGAAGTATCGCAAAAGGACGGTATCTTCCGCCCGGATGTACAGAGACAGAGAATCCAGGACTCTGTCCGTCAGGCAGCTCGGGAAGAGCGGCAGGTCATGCCATCAGAGCCGGAGTCCTGTCATCCGAAAGAGCAGTCTCTGCCAGCCGGGCAGATCCGGGAGGCCGGCGCTGTGGAAGAGGCTGGCGCGGCGGAAGAGACTGCTGCGACGTCAAAGCCGAAGCAGCTCAACCTGTTCGAAGAGAATTTTCTGAAGCGTGAGGTCAGGGCGGAATATAAGCTGATCGGCCAGGTATTTCACACCTACTGGCTTGTAGAATTTCACGACAGCCTTTACATCATCGACCAGCATGCGGCACATGAGAGAGTGCTCTATGAGAGGACTCTGAAGAGCATGAAGACGCGGGAGTTCACTTCCCAGTATCTCAGCCCGCCCATTATCCTTTCACTGTCGATGCAGGAGGCGGAGCTCCTGCGGGAGAACATAGACCGCTTCGCCCGCATCGGTTTTGAGATTGAGCCGTTCGGAGGGGAGGAATATGCGGTCAGGGCAGTGCCGGACAATCTGTTCAGCATAGCGAAGAAGGACTTGCTTCTTGAGATGCTGGATGACCTTGCGGACGGCATTACAACCTCGATGACGCCGGAGCTGATCGACGAAAAGGTCGCGTCCATGTCATGCAAGGCAGCCGTCAAGGGCAACAGCCGTCTCTCGGCGCAGGAAGCAGACACGCTGATCGGAGAACTCCTTACACTGGAGAATCCTTATCACTGCCCTCATGGCAGGCCGACGATCATTGCCATGACACGCAGAGAGCTTGAGAAAAAATTTAAGAGGATCCTATAGACATGAAGAAAAAACCGCTTATCATACTTACCGGGCCTACCGCGGTGGGAAAGACCGCCGCGTCCATCGGACTTGCCAGGGCTGTCGGCGGCGAGATCATTTCCGCCGATTCCATGCAGGTATACCGCCATATGGACATCGGCTCGGCAAAGATTACAAAGGAAGAAATGCAGGGAGTCCCCCATTATCTCGTGGACGTGCTGGAGCCGGAAGAGCCTTTCAGCGTAGTGCGTTTTCAGGAGCTTGCCCGGGAAGCCGTCCGGACGATCTACAGCAGAGGAAAGATTCCTATTGTTGTCGGCGGCACCGGCTTCTATATTCAGGCGCTGCTCTATGAGATCGATTTTACCGAAAACAGCGATGATACATCCTGCCGCAGGAGCCTGGAGGAGGCTGCAAGGAAGAAGGGGGCAGAGTATCTCCACGACCGTCTGAAAGAGATCGACCCGGAAGCCGCGGAGCAGATACATCCGAACAATGTAAAACGCGTGATCCGGGCGCTCGAGTTCCATCAGCAGACAGGAGAGAAGATTTCCACGCACAATGAACGTGAGAGGCAGAAAGAATCCCCTTATGATTTTGCCTATTTTGTCCTCACAGACGACAGGCAGCTCATTTACGACAGGATAGACCGCAGGGTAGACCACATGATGGAGCAGGGACTGCTTGAGGAAGTGCGCGCGCTGAAGGAGCGGGGCTTGTCCCGCGGCAGCGTCTCTATGCAGGGACTCGGCTACAAAGAACTGTTCGGCTATCTGGAGGGAGAATATCCACTGGACGAGGCGGTGCGCATCATCAAGCGGGACACCCGCCATTTTGCCAAGCGCCAGCTCACCTGGTTTAAACGGGAGAAGGAGGTCATCTGGATTGACAAGCAGTCTGTCGGCAGGGAGGACGAGGCCGTTGTAAGGCAGATCATTTCATGCCTGAAGGAAAAAGAGATCATCAGTGAATAGAAGGGAAGGAAACAGAGAAATAAAATGGGAAATACAGCAGCAGAATCAATCTATAAACAGCTTGGGATCTCCCGGGAGGTATATGAGTACGGACAGAAAACAGAGGAGAGCCTTGCCGGCCGCTTCAGGGAATTTGACCGGACAGCCGAGTATAATCAGCTCAAGGTAATCCATGCTATGCAGGAGAACCGCGTCAGCGAAGCGTGCTTTAACTATGCGAGCGGATACGGTTACAATGACCAGGGGCGTGATACCCTCGAGCAGGTTTACGCATCGACATTCCACACAGAGGCGGCTCTTGTGCGGCCGCAGATCACATGCGGCACCCATGCGCTCGCGCTTGCGCTTGCGGCGAACCTGCGTCCGGGAGACGAGCTTCTCTCGCCTGTAGGGAAGCCCTATGATACGCTGGAGGAAGTGATCGGGATCCGCCCGTCCAAAGGCTCCCTCGCCGAGTATGGGATCACATACCGCCAGGTCGACCTCCTGGAGGACGGATGTTTTGATTATCCTGCCATTGAGGCGGCGCTGAATGAGCGGACAAAGCTTGTGACGATTCAGCGATCCAAGGGTTATCAGACACGGCCCAGTTATTCTGTCGAAAAGATCGGGGAGCTGATCGCTTTTATTAAGGAGAGACGTCCTGACGTGATCTGTATGGTAGACAACTGCTATGGAGAGTTCGTGGAGACAATCGAGCCCAGCGATGCAGGAGCTGATATGATCGTCGGGTCACTGATCAAGAATCCGGGCGGCGGACTGGCGCCGATCGGCGGTTATATCGCTGGAAAAGAGGAGCTGATCGAGAACTGCGCGTACCGCCTTACTTCGCCGGGACTTGGAAAAGAGGTGGGCGCATCTCTCGGTGTCATGCAGTCCTTCTATCAGGGCTTCTTCCTCGCGCCGACGGTCGTGTGCGGAGCCCTGAAAGGAGCAGTGTTCGCTGCAAATATTTATGAAAAATTAGGATACCCGGTCATCCCGAACGGAACAGAATCAAGGCACGATATTATCCAGGCAGTGACTCTCGGTTCGCCGGAAGGAGTGATCGCATTCTGTAAGGGGATCCAGGCGGCCGCTCCCGTGGACAGCTATGTCAGCCCGGAGCCATGGGCAATGCCAGGCTATGACAGCGACGTGATCATGGCAGCCGGAGCGTTCGTGCAGGGGTCGTCCATCGAACTCAGCGCGGACGGACCGATCAAACCTCCCTACGCCGTTTATTTTCAGGGCGGCCTGACATGGTATCATGCGAAACTCGGCATCTTAAAGTCTCTCCAGAGCCTGATCGATGCCGGCGCAGCCGATATACAGAGGATACGCGAACACATTTAGCACGATCGTTCAGCCGTACATTCCGGCTCCGCTGCTTTGCAGCATCTTTTCACGGTATGGCTGATAGGAAATCACTATGAAAGACAAGACAGGAGGACAGGCACTATGAGAACGGCAGCAGTGATCGGAGGCGGTGCTTCCGGTATGATGGCGGCGATCACCGCCGCAGAAGCAGGGGCGCGTGTTATACTGCTGGAACATAAAGACAGGATCGGGAAGAAGATCCTCTCGACCGGAAACGGCAGATGTAATTTTACCAATATACATCAGGAGCCGATCTGCTATCACTCGGAGGATCCGCTGTTTCCCTGGCGGGTCGTCAGCAGATTCGGCGCCCGGGATGCTGTCTCTTTTTTTCTGCAGCTCGGCGTTTATTCCAAGAACAGGAACGGATATCTGTATCCGAACTCAGACCAGGCGTCAGCTGTCCTGGACGCCCTGCGGATGGAGCTTAGGCGTCTGTCTGTAGAGATCCGCACAGAGACACACTGCAGTGAGATTATTCCCGGCAAAAAAGGATTCCGGATCCATACCGATAAAGGGACAGTCTCCGCTGACCGCGTCATTCTCTGCGCCGGCTCCAGGGCAGCTCCGTCTACAGGCTCTGACGGCTCCGGATATGACCTTGCAAAACGTCTCGGGCACCGGATGGTACCTGTCCTTCCCGCCCTTGTCCAGTTAAAATGCGGTGAGAGCTTTTTTAAACAGATCGCGGGAGTGAGAGCCAACGGTACGGTCTCTATATGGGCGGACGGGGAGTGCCTCGCCCGGGATACCGGCGAGATCCAGCTCACCGGCTACGGGATATCAGGCATACCTGTCTTCCAGGTGAGCCGGTATGCCGCACAGGCTCTTTATGAAAAAAAAGCGGTGGCTGCCGAGCTTGATTTTATGCCCGACTTCACGAAAGAGCAGATGCAGGCGTTCCTGAAGGCGCGCGCTTCTGCACGTCCCGGTAAATCGGCGGAAGAGTTCCTGATCGGGCTCTTTCACAAAAAACTCTCAGACTTATGGGTGCGTCTGTCCGGGATTACCAGGACGAAATGTGCGGGAAAATTCACGGAGGAAGAGATTCATAAGCTCTGCTGCCTGATCAAATGCTTCCGCGTCACAGTCTCCGGGACGAACTCTTTTGACCAGGCACAGGTCTGCCGCGGAGGGATCGATACCACAGAGGTGGATCCGGAGACATTGGAATCCCGTCTTGTGCCGGGACTGTATTTCGCAGGAGAGATCCTGGATGTGGACGGCATGTGCGGTGGCTACAACCTGCAGTGGGCATGGTCCAGCGGGTATGTGGCAGGCAGGAACGCAGCGGGCTGAAGAACTGCATATATCAGAGTTATTTACCGGCACCGACGGCTGCTCCATGGCACTCCGCGGTGCCTTTTCTAATGCTTTTCGGAATAACGGCTTGTTCCGCCGAAAATCTTGCGATATACTTTAAGCGCCGGCACGTTTACCGCGCCGGTAATCATTTGACAGAAGGAGAATTTATTATATATGCTTCGCATCACACAGCTTAAGCTTCCTGCAGAACATACAGAGCAGCAGCTGAAAGAACGGCTGATTAAGACACTGAGGATCTCCCCGGACGACCTGATCCGGTATTCGATACGGAAGCGTTCCCTCGACGCGAGGAAAAAACCGGAGCTTTATTATGTATACACCATTGACTTTCAGACGAAAAAGGAGAGCACAGTCCTCCGGTATATGAAAAACAAAGTACAGAAGGTCAGCGATAAAGCCTACCGGCTGCCGGAAAACGGGACTGAGACTGCACCCGGACGTCCGATTGTCGTGGGCAGCGGCCCGGCAGGACTGTTCTGCGCCTATCTTCTTGCCCTCTCCGGCATGCGTCCTGTCGTACTGGAGCGCGGCGCATCCGTGCGGGAGAGGCAGCACGATGTAGAGCAGTTCTGGAGTACCGGAGTGCTCAATACGAAATCTAATGTCCAGTTCGGCGAGGGCGGCGCCGGAACATTTTCCGACGGAAAGCTGAACACACTCGTGAAGGATTCCAATGGCAGGAACCGCTTTGTCCTCGAGACATTCGTTTCCTTCGGCGCTCCTGAGGAAATCCTTTACGAACAGAAGCCGCATATCGGAACAGACATTCTTACAGATGTAGTCGAGACCATGAGAAAACGGATCATTGAGCTCGGCGGAGATTTCCGTTTCCATACTCAAATGACGGATATTTTCCCGGAAGAACATGCGATCGAGATCAACGGAGAAAAGAAAATGACTGCCGGGCCGACTGTCCTGGCCGTCGGGCACAGTGCGAGAGACACTTTTGAGATGCTTCATCGGCGAAGGCTTGAGATGGAGGCGAAGTCTTTTGCTGTCGGCGTCCGTGTAGAGCATCTGCAGAAAACGATCGATGCATCTCAGTACGGACGGGAAGACAGGGGCAGCCTTCCCGCCGCAGCATACAAGCTGACGGAAAAGCTGGATAACGGCAGAGGGGCATACACCTTCTGCATGTGCCCCGGAGGATACGTAGTCAACGCTTCATCAGAGGAAGGGCGTCTCGCTGTAAACGGCATGAGCTATCATGACCGGGCGGGAGAAAACGCCAACAGTGCAGTCATCGTAACAGTAACCCCGGATGACTTCGGATCTGCCCACCCGCTTGCAGGGATTGATTTCCAGCGAGGGCTGGAGGAAAGGGCATGGGAGGCGGGAGAAGGACTGATTCCAGTGCAGCTTTTCCGGGATTTCCGCCGGAATCAGCAGAGTACAGAGCCCGGACGCATCCTCCCCTGCATGAAAGGCGGATACCGCTTTGCCAATGTCAGGAGCATTTTCCCGGAAGAGATCGCGGCGTCCATTGAACAGGGGATCTGCGCTATGAACCACAAGATCCGGGGCTTCGCAGACGGCGACGTGCTTCTCTCCGGAGTAGAGAGCCGCACGTCATCACCGGTCAGGATTGTAAGGGATGAAAACTTTACATCTCGGATTCCATGGGTCTATCCGTGCGGGGAGGGCGCAGGATATGCCGGAGGGATCACGTCGGCGGCGATGGACGGGATGAAGGTGGCGGAGGCGATCATACGGAGGTATGCAAAGCCCGGCTGCGCCGTATAAATCAAAAAGCAAATCGTCTGATGCAGGCAAGCTTGCACAGCCGCTTTGTTTTGATTTGCATGGCAGGAGGGATGAATCGAAATCGTCCAGCCATGCAAAGCTCGACTCCGCGCTGCTCCGTCTCGCTTACGGCTGCGCCGTATAAATCAAAAAGCAAATCGCCTGATGCAAGCAAGCTTGCACAGCCGCTTTGTTTTTGATTTGCATGGCTTAGTTCACAAAAAATTAAGATTCACTCTCTATACATGATTTTTAAACTGTGCTAAAATAAATCATTGTATTGTGCCGTCGTAGTGATAAGATAATGAATGGACAGGAATAATACGATTAAGGAAATGTACCGCGAAGAGCGGCCCTATGAGAAATGTGAACAGTATGGAGCGGAGAACCTCACTGATGCGGAACTGCTTGCTGTTTTATTACGCACCGGGACGAAGGGGGAGAATTCGCTTCAGCTTGCGAAGCGGATACTACACCCGGATTTTGCGCAGGAGGGGATTCTAAACATCCATCAATGGTCAATGGAGCAGCTGCTGGGAGTCAAGGGGATCGGAAAGGTTAAGTCTATCCAGATTCTTTGTCTGTCAGAGCTTGCGAAACGGCTATCCAAGGCGGAAGCCCAGTCGGGGCTCAATTTTTCTGCGCCGGAGACAATCGCACAGTATTATATGGAGGATATGCGCCACAAGAAGAAGGAGGAAATGAAGCTTTTGCTCCTCAATTCAAAGACAAAGCTCATCGGTGAAAGCGAGCTGTCCCTCGGGACTGTCAACACGACGCTTGTGTCGCCCAGAGAAGTTTTTGTAGAAGCGCTCCGAAGGAATGCGGTTGCAGTCATTCTCCTGCACAATCACCCGAGCGGCGATCCGACTCCGAGCAAGCAGGATGTCCTGATTACCCGCAGGGTAACAGAGGCCGGCCGCCTCATCGGCGTAGAGCTCCTGGATCATATCATCATAGGAGACAACTGTTTTATAAGTTTAAGGGATAAGGGTTTCTTTGACTGAGGCCCGGGGAAATAAGGGGAAGGATCGAAAATGGCCAGGAATGTATACGGACTGGATTTAGGGACATATGAAATAAAAGTTTTTGATAAAAAGAAGGACAGCATATGGCGTGAGAAAAATGTCATTGCCATGAAGGATAAAAAATATATTTTTTCTGTCGGCGACGATGCCTATGAGATGTATGAAAAGTCGCCGGATAATATTCAGGTCGTGTTTCCGATGAAGCACGGCGTCATCGCGCATTTCGACGATATGCAGTATCTGCTCGGCAACCTGCTTCAGACGGACCGTCAGTTCGTGCGCGGATCCGAGTACGTCATCGCAGTGCCTACCGATGTCACAGAGGTAGAGAAGAAGGCGTTCTACGACCTGGTGCTCCATTCTGAGGCGAAAGCAAAATCTGTGAGGATCGTGGAGCGCGGGCTTGCAGATGCCGTCGGCTTCGGGCTTAATATCATGGATGAAAAAGGCGTCTTCATTGCCAACTTCGGAGGAGGTACAACAGAGCTCTCTGTTCTTTCCTACGGTGGTATCGTTCTGAACCGTCTTGTGAAAATCGGCGGAGAACATTTTGACAAAGCGGTGGCGGGCCTTGTACGGCACAACAGAGAATTTCTGATCGGCAGGCTCACGGCGGAGAGGCTTCGCAGAGAATTTGGCATCTTCGACCCCAAAGCCGCAAGATCGCTGAAAGTATACGGAAGGGATCTTCTCGCAGGCGTGCCGGCCCACACGGAAATCCCGATCAGCCTGGTTCGTGCCGCATTGAAGGAACCCCTCGAGGAGTGTGTGCGCGCGATCCGCTCCATGATCGACCGCACGCCGCCGGATGTCAGAAGGGCGATCGAGATAAAGGGAATCTATCTTACCGGAGGAGTCGCCAACCTCCGGGGGCTTTCTACATATCTGGAAGGCAGCACCGGACTTCCCGTGACAACAGTCCCTGATCCTGAACTCTGTGTGGTAAAAGGGCTTCAGAAGATCATACTGACCAAGGGCTATTATAAGAAACTGACGTATTCCATGTTAGATGAAAATTACAGGTGGTTAAGATAATATGAAAAAGAAGAATCAGACATCTGCGACGAACAGATATTTACTTGCGGGGCTTTCCCTTTTTTGTATCCTCATGATGGTGTTTTCTTCGTTCTCCGACAAGGTGAGCGGTCCGTTTAAGGTTCTGGCCGATTACACTGTGATCCCGCTCCAGCAGGGAATTAATCATGTCGGCGGGTGGCTTGGGGATCTGAGCGACAACTTTGAGACACTCCAGCAGCTCCGTGCGGAGAATGAAAAGCTGCAGGAACAGGTTGATTCGCTGGTCACGGAGAACAGCACCCTTCAGGAAGAGCGCTATGAACTGGAGCGGCTCCGCGAGCTGTATCAGCTTGACCAGAATTACAGTGATTACGAGAAGACAGCGGCCCACGTGATCGGCAAAGATTCCGGGAACTGGTTCAGCACATTTACGATTGATAAGGGAAGTGACGATGGGATCAAGGCAGATATGAATGTTATGGCGGGCAGCGGCCTTGTCGGCATTGTGGTGGAGACAGGACCTTCATGGGCGAAGGTGCGGTCTATTATCGACGACTCCAGCAATGTCAGCGGTATGGTGCTTTCCACCTCCGACCGGTGTATTGTCAGCGGCGATCTCTCACTCATGGATGACGGACAGATCCGTTTCGAGCAGATGGAAAACAATGAAAACGAGGTCTCTGTCGGTGACCAGATTGTCACATCTTATATCAGCGACAAATACCTTCAGGGGATCCTGATCGGATATGTCAGCGAGGTGACTGTGGATTCCAACAATCTGACACGCTCCGGATACATCACGCCTGCGGTTAATTTTAAGGACCTGCAGGAGGTACTCGTGATCACCACGACGAAAGCCGGGATTACCGGAGAGTCACAGTAAGGACGCAACAAAAAGAGGTGCTTTAGCTTATGAAAGCAATGAAGATAAAACGATTTTTCATCACTGCAGTCATTATTATCGCGGCATATCTGCTGCAGTGTACCGTATTTTCATCGCTGGAACTTGCCGGGATAAAGCCGAACCTGCTGATTATCATCACGGCTTCCTTCGGATTTATGCGCGGCTCCCGCGAGGGAATGCTTGTGGGATTTGTCTCGGGACTGCTGGCGGATATTCAGTTCGGAGATATGATCGGCTTTTATGCCCTGATCTATCTGCTTATAGGTTTCATCAACGGCCTGTTCCAGCGGCTTTATTTTGACGAGGATATCAAGCTCCCTTTATTCTTGATTTCCATCAGTGAGTTTGTGTACGGCATTATTGTTTATTTCCTCACCTACCTGCTGAGGAGTGATTTCAATTTTCTGCTGTACCTGAATAAGATCATTCTCCCGGAACTGATCTATACGATCGTCATCACGCTTGTACTGTATCCGCTTATTCTGTTTATCAACCATAAACTGGAGGCGGAAGAGAAAAGGAGTGCTAGTAAATTTGTTTAGAGAAATATTAGACCGGTTTAAAGAGGCAGCTGAATACATTATGCGATCCAGGCTGATAACGCTGATCATTGTTTTCTGCCTTACTTCATCCATATTGATCGGACGTCTCTTCTATCTGCAGATTGTCAAAGGCGGGGATTACCTTGCAAACTATGAGCTGCAGATACGGAAGACACAGGATATTGCCGGAACACGCGGCAATATCTATGACCGCAGCGGCAATCTGCTGGCGTACAATGAGCTTGCCTATTCTGTGACGATTGAGGATACGATTACGGCCAGCAGCACAGCAGATAAAAATGAACTGCTGAACGCGGTCCTTGACAAAGTCCTCACGATCGTTGAATCGCACGGCGATACTGTCATCGACAGCTTCGGGATCATCCTGGACTCTGCGGGCAATTATCAGTTTACACAGAGCAGTGAAACCCAGCGCCTCCGCTTTGTTGCCGATGTGTATGGACAGCGTACGATTGATACATTGACAGAGGAACAGCGGAATCAGACTGCGGCTGATATTATCCATTACCTGTGTACAAATAAGTCATATGGATACGGGCTGGACGACGAGAATCTTGATCCGGCATATATACTGAAAATGGTGAACATGCGTTACGCTATGGGGCTGAACAGCTACCAGCAGTATATCGCAACGACTCTGGCTTCTGATGTGAGCGACGAGACCGCCGCCGCGATCATGGAGAACAAGGATATTCTTACCGGAGTGGATATCGCTGAAGACTCACTCCGCAGATACACAGACGGGATTTATTTTGCCTCACTCATCGGATATACAGGGCAGATTTCCCAGGAGGAATATGACGCATTAAGCGGCGAGGAGAAGAAGAGATATTCCCTGTCTGATATTGTGGGAAAATCCGGACTTGAGCAGACGTTCGACAGTGTCCTTCAGGGCAAAAAAGGCGAGACAACGGTCTATGTCGATAATCTCGGAAAAGTGACAGGTACGGTGAGCAGGACGGAACCTGAGGCGGGAAACGATGTATATCTCACGATCGACAAGGATCTTCAGGAATATACGTATAAGCTTCTGGAAGAAAAGCTTGCAGGCATTCTTCTTTCTAAGCTGCGCAATATCATCAATTACGATCCGGCAAGCGAGGATTCTTCAACGGATATCATCATCCCTGTCGGAGATGCCTACCATTCTCTCATCGCCAACTCCGTAGTCGACGCGTCACATTTTTCAAGCTCAGACGCAGGACCGGCGGAGCAGGCTGTATACAGCGCATTCCAGGCTAAAAAAACGGAGACTCTGGCACAGATCATGGCAGATATGCAGAGCAGTGCGACCGCACCCTACAACCAGCTTTCCGAAGAGATGAAGGATTACATGGACTATATCGTAGACGATGTCCTGAAGGGGTATACGGGGCTGCTGATGACCGATAAGATTGATACAGGCGATGAAACGTATATTGCCTGGACTAAAGATGAGACAATCAATGTATATACGTTCCTCAACTATGCGATCACACAGAACTGGGTTGACACTTCCAAGCTTGACAGCAGTTCCTACTCCAGTTCGGAAGAGATCTATTCCGGCCTTTTGAATTATCTGCAGGAATATTTGAGCGAGGATAGCGAATTTGACAAACTTCTCTATCAATATCTTATAAAATCAGGGAGTATCAGTGGTGCGCAGATCTGTGCTATCCTGTACGAACAGGGAGTGCTGCCGATGGATGAGGCGTCCTATAACGGACTGCTGTCAGGATCGGCAGACGCCTACACCTGGCTTTATAATAAGATTGCATCCCTCGAGATCACACCCGGACAGCTGGCGCTGGAGCCGTGTTCGGCGGGCGCAGTGGTGAGCAATCCCAACACGGGGGAAGTCCTCGCCTGCGTATCCTATCCCGGATACGACAACAACAGGCTGGCCAACACAATGGATTCAGCCTATTACAGGCAGCTCAACACAGGACTTTCAAGGACATTTTACAACAGGGCGACACAGGAGAAGACGGCTCCGGGTTCGACCTATAAAATGGTATCGTCGGTCGCAGCTCTTACAGAAGGGATCATCAATGGAAATTCCACATATTACTGTGACGGAATTTTTACCGATGTCACCCCCAGCCCGCGCTGCTGGAACCGGAGCGGGCATGGAAGCCTTGATGTAGTCCATGCGATTCAGGTATCGTGCAATGAGTTCTTCTACAATGTAGGATACGATCTCGGCATTGATGCAGACGGCAATTATGACAGCGATCTCGGTATTGAAAAGCTGGCAAAATATGCGTCTATGTTTGGCCTGAATGAAAAATCGGGCGTTGAGATTCCTGAGAGTTCGCCCGAGATCTCTGATCAGTATGCAGTACAGTCGGCGATCGGACAGGGTACGAACAACTATACGGTCAGCCAGCTGAACCGCTATGTGGCCGCAGTTGCCAACCGCGGAACAGTCTATGACCTGTCTCTGGTCGACAAGACGACAGATTCAAGCGGCAAGCTGATCAAAGACTACGAGCCGGAGGTTGTAAATACAATAACTGAGGTCAGTTCCACTACATGGGATCTTGTGCATGAGGGTATGGTAAGAATGGTAGATAATTCCTCTACCTTCAGAAGCCTGGACATGTCGATTGCCGGAAAGACAGGTACCGCGCAGCAGAGCGAGACGTCGCCTGACCATGCGCTGTTCGTCGGATTCGCACCATCAGATACTCCGGAGATCGCAGTCGCTGTGCGTATTGCGAACGGATATAACTCTTCCTATCCGTCTGAGATCGGAAGAGACATTGTCAAAATCTATTTTGGACTTGAAGATGCCAATGAACTGATCACCGGTCAGGCTGCCGAACTCGGACAGGCCATGGCAGGTGACTGACAAAAAGGTATGGTGATGAGAGATGGAGAGGCTGGTGACGATCAAGAGCAGCCGGCATGGGATGGATATCCTGCTTGATCCGGAAGTCCCGTTCGACAGGCTTGCGGAAGCGCTCAGAGAAAAATTCCGGGATTCCGCCCGCTTCTTTAAAGGAGCAAAGATGGCGGTCAGTTTTACCGGACGTGTGCTGAGCCGCACAGAAGAAAAAGCGATACTCGAAATCATCGGCGATGAGGCTGACGTTGATATCGTCTGTATCATTGACCGTGATGAAAAGAAGGAGCTTATGTACAAAAGCGTAGTAGAACAGACCCTTTCCAATATCCAGAAGCGGGAAGGGCAGTTCTACAGAGGAACCCTTGCCAGAAGAGAGGTTCTGGAGTCGGATTCAAGCATCGTCATCCTCGGCGATGTTGAGCTGGGCGCCAGAGTCATAGCAAAGGGAAATATCGTCATTGTCGGGGCTCTTTACGGATCTGTCCATGCGGGCGCTTCCGGGGACAGAAACGCTTTTATTGTTGCTCTTTCCATGCAGCCTAAGCAGCTTCGTATCGGCGATATTGAAGCAAAACGTCAGATTATCTATCAGGAAAGCCTGAATATACAGGGACCGAAGATCGCGATAGTTGACGGACAGCATATCTACCTGGATCCGCTTGTGGATTAAAAGAACATTTGTAGGAGGAAAAGCAGCATGGGTGAGGTTATTGTCATTACATCAGGAAAAGGCGGTGTCGGCAAGACGACAACGACAGCGAATATCGGAATTGGATTATCCAGACTGGAAAAGAAGGTTATCGTGATCGATACGGATCTCGGACTGAGAAATCTCGATGTCGTCATGGGGCTGGAAAACAGGATTGTGTACAATCTTGTGGATGTCATTGAGGGAAACTGCCGTCTGAAGCAGGCTTTGATCAAGGACAAACGTTATCCCGAACTGTATCTGCTCCCTTCCGCGCAGACGCGGGATAAGACAAGCGTATCGCCGGAACAGATGAAGAAGCTGGTGGATGACCTGAAAGAAGAATTTGATTTCATTCTCCTGGACTGTCCCGCAGGGATTGAACAGGGATTTCAGAACGCCATTGCCGGCGCAGACCGCTCGATTGTGGTCACTACCCCGGAGGTGTCCGCGATCCGTGACGCGGACCGCATCATAGGACTTCTCGAGGCGAACGGGATCAGGAAGAATGAACTGATCATCAACCGTCTCCGTGTGGATATGGTCAGACGGGGAGATATGATGTCTGTCGATGATGTTACGGAGATCCTCGCAGTCAATCTCATCGGAGTCATACCTGACGACGAGCAGGTCGTGATTGCCACCAACCAGGGGGAACCGGTTGCCGGTGAGGACTGTCCGGCAGGCAGAAGTTTTGACAATATATGCCGGCGCCTTCTCGGGGAAGAGATCCCAATCACAGATTTTACGAAACCCGAAGGCTTCTTCGGCAGGCTTTCCGGTCTGTTCCGCAGGAATTAGGAGGGAGCAGCCATGAATATGCCTTCTGTATCCATTGCAAAGGAAAGACTGCGGAATCTGCTGATCTCGGACAGGATCCAATGCGCCCCTGACGCGGTCGACAGACTCACAAGCGACCTGTACAGCACGGTTTCCAAATACGTTGAGATCAGGCCGGAGGATTTTAACATAGAGATAACACGCACGGATATACATATCAAATATACAGGAGAAAATCATTGAATTTTATATTAAAATATATAAAACAGCGCTACAAATTAAGAGATTATCGTTTCAGCCTTATTTTTCTTGTTATCACGCTCTCCGTGATCGGGATTTTTATGGTCAGGAGTGCGCGACCGGATCTTATGGACCGCCAGATCATGGGAGTCGCTCTCGGGGCGGCTGCAATGCTCGTCATTTCGCTGATCGACTACAAGTGGGTATTGAGCCTTTACTGGCCGCTCTATATCCTGAACATCATCATGCTCGTGGCAGTCTTCTTTTTCGGTACGGAAGTCAACGGGGCAAAGCGCTGGCTGGATCTCGGATTCACCCAGTTCCAGCCTTCCGACCTCACAAAGATCCTGATGATTCTGTTTTATGCAAAGTTTTTGATGGAACGGGAGCAGAGCATTAAAAATCCGAAGACAATCCTGCAGGGAATCGCGCTGATCCTTCCGTCGCTGGCGCTTATTTACAAACAGCCGAACCTTTCTACAACGCTCTGCATCGCGGCGCTTTTCTGCGCCCTGATGTACCTGGGCGGGCTCAGCTACAAACTGATCGGCACTGTACTTGCAGTCATCATCCCGACCTTTGTCATAGTTCTCGTGATCGCGATACAGCCGAACCAGCCGTTTCTACAGGACTATCAGCAGGAGCGAATCCTTGCGTGGCTGGATCCGGAGGAATACGCTGATGACGGCGCATATCAGCAGCTGAACTCCGTTATGGCTATCGGGTCCGGACAGCTTTCGGGAAAAGGCTATGACAATGACGATACGACATCTGTCAAAAACGGAAACTTTGTTTCAGAGCCCCAGACGGATTTTATTTTTGCCATAATCGGTGAAGAATTAGGATTTGTGGGTTGTTGTGTCGTCATATTTTTGCTATTATTAATTGTGATAGATTGTATTCTGATTGGTTTGAAAGCGAAAGATACGGGAGGTCGAATTATCTGTGGCGGCATGGCCGCACTGGTAGGGATACAGAGCTTTATCAATATCGGTGTGGCGACGATGGTTCTTCCGAACACGGGAATCTCTCTCCCCTTCGTGAGTTATGGACTGACTTCCGTTGTGTGCTTTTTTATGGGAATCGGTTTCGTACTGAATGTCGGTTTACAGCCTAATAAATATCAGTAAGGAGAAGGTGACGATTATGAATATCGGATTAGTAGCACACGATGCGAAAAAGAAACTGATGCAGAATTTTTGTATAGCATACCGCGGTATACTGAGCAAGCACCATCTGTACGCCACAGAGACGACGGGCATTCTCGTAGAAAATGTGACAAATCTCAGTATACACAAATACCTTGCAGGACATCTTGGCGGCAAACAGCAGATCGGTTCGCAGATCGAGCACAATGAGATGGATCTTCTTATTTTTTTCCGGGATCCGCTCTCTCCGCGTTCTCATGAACCGGATGTCAATGATATTGTCAAGCTCTGCGATATGTATAATATTCCTATCGCGACCAATATCGCAACTGCCGAAGCACTGATCCTTGCATTGGACAGAGGAGACTTGGACTGGCGTGAAATGTACAGATAAGCAGAAAAGAAGAAGAAAAACGAATACAGCGGCCAGGACCGCCGCCCTGATCCTGACCGTCGTGCTTTTTTCGGGAGCTGGGGCCGCGGGGGCTTATTTTCTTGATAAATCCCCGGAGAATCAGCTCCTGGACTATGAGGGGCAGAACTATAGGCAGAGTATCTGGCAGGGCACTTTTTTTGCACAGGATCTCTGTGTCGCAGCCGAAAATGTCGCTCTCGACGGATTTGCCGATGAGGATTCTCTCCATGCGGCAGGGCTTTTTGACATTAACAACAGGCAGGTGGTCTATGGCTTCCGGCTCTATGACAAGCTTTATCCCGCAAGCACCACAAAGATCATGACGACGTATCTGGCGCTGAAATACGGAAATCTCGACGACATAGTCACTGTCAGCGAGCATGCGACTGATTTCAACTGGGATGAATCGACGGCAGGCCTGCGCACCGGAGATCAGATCAGCCTGTATGATCTTGTGTGCGGCCTTATGCTTCGTTCCGGCAACGACTGCGGAACTGCCATCGCAGAACACATTGCCGGGAGCGAAGAGAGCTTTGCCGAACTGATGAACAGCGAAGCGCGTGCGCTGGGGGCCACGGGAACACATTTTGTGAATCCCCATGGACTTCACGACGAGAATCATTATACAACAGCATATGATCTCTATCTGATCTTCAACGCCTGTCTTAAAGATGAACGTTTTGTCGAGATCATTTCAATGGATTCTTATGACGGGACATTGACTGGTGCAGACGGCACAGTCCGTACTGAAACCTGGTCTCCCACAAATTATTATTCCAGCGGCGCTGTGGAAGCGCCCGAAGGAGTCCGCGTACTTGGCGGAAAAACGGGAACGACAGATCAGGCCGGCTGCTGCGTCATACTCTACAGTGAAGACATGCAGGAGCATCCATATATTTCGGTGATCATGGGAGCAGAAAATAAGAATTTCCTCTATCAGGAGATGAACCGTCTCTTTACAGCCGGCATAAGCGGATAAAAGAAAAGCCTTCCGCAAATCTGTACAGCGCAGATTTGTGAAAGGCTTTTTTCTATTCTGACATGCTTTTGATTCTTCCGAACAGGCTGATTAGATACAGACCGCACAGTCCGACAATCGTATAAATGATCCTGGAGAGCCAGCTCATATTTCCGAAAAGGAACGCAACCAGGTCAAACCGGAAGATACCGATCAGAAGCCAGTTGACCGCGCCGATGATAACAATTGTCAGAGCAGTATTATCAAACCATTTCATGTTATTTCCTCCTTTTCCATGTCAATAACTTTATTATTTCCGTAAACGCTGGAAATATACACAAAGAAATGGTATACTGTGTAAGTTATAAAATACAGAAACAGGAGGTGCTGTCAAAGATTGGCCTCATACAAAAACAAATCTGTAAGCATAAAAAAATATAAGAATAAAAGGGAACTGAATATTGGCCTTTTTCTTTTTGCGGTTGTCTTTATCTATCTGATCGTGACTGTGCTTATGTATATCACGGGAGACAATATCTCGGTATATGAAGTGCGCAAGGGCAATATCGTAAAAGACAACTCTTATACAGGGCTTGTGATACGGCAGGAGACTGCGGTGACAGCAGAGACCGGAGGATACATAAGCTATTATCAAAATGAAAACAGCAAGATCAAAGCCGGCTCAAACGTTTATGCGCTGTCCTCCGAGCCGCTCGACACTTCGGGCGAGACCGGGGAGAGCGGGACGGCCGTTTCACTGAATCAGGAAGTCCAGTCAGGGATTGTGCTGTCGATCCAGAATTTTAACGAAGCATATGACAGCGAAGATTTTTCATCTGTCTATTCTCTCAAGAATGATATTGCAAATTATCTCCAGAACGCTTTCAGCGTGACGCGGACAGAACATCTGGACTCCGTGATCGCCGCAAGCGGGCAGGAAGTCTCTTCCTGTCGGTCTGCCGGAGACGGGATTATCGCGTACAGCGTAGACGGCTGTGAGTCTCTCACAGCGGATACATTTACGGAAGAGAATTTTGACCGATCCAATTATGAGCGCATACAGTTCGAGGATCAGATGCAGATCAGCGCGGGAGAGCCTGTTTACCGCCTCATTACCAGTGAAGACTGGACTGTGATTGTCCGGCTGACAGAAGAGACAGCCAGAGAAATGACAGAGCAGAAAATCAGCAGCGTCAAAGTGAGGATTGACAAGGACAGCGAGACTATGCGGGCTGATTTTTCTGTCATAGAGAAGGACGGCAGATGGTATGGGCGTCTTGATTTTGATAATTCCATGATCCGTTATGCAGATGAACGTTATCTCAATATTGAGTTGATTCTTGAAGATGAAAGCGGACTGAAGATACCGAAATCATCCGTAGTCAAAGAGCAGTTTTATGTCGTCCCCGAGAAGTATATTACAACAGGAGGAAACAGTTCATCCAGCGGCGTGATGGTGCAGGACAAGGATGGCAATGCTTCTTTCCACGCAGTTGATATCTACAACACCTCAGATGATGGAGAAGTCTATCTCAGCAGGGATGGCATCGAGAGAGGTGCTGTTCTGGTCAAACCGGAATCGACAGAGACATATACTGTGGAAGAGACCAGGCCGCTTACCGGTGTATATAATATCAACCGGGGATATGCCGTATTCAAGAAGGTCGTCATCCTCTGCGAGAATGACGAGTATTATATTGTACAGGAAGGCGATGATTACGGGCTTGCAAACTATGACCACATCGTACAGGATGGTTCGGGGATCCATTCCGATGAAGTAGTATTTCAGTAGAGAGGAGATGACAGAATCGTGTTAAAAGAACGTTTGGAGGAAGTAGAAGAGAAGATACAGGAAGCCTGCAGGAGGGCAGGGCGTGACCGCAGCGAGGTTACACTCATCGCAGTCAGTAAAACAAAACCTGCCGAGATCCTGAAAGAGGCATATGATCTCGGGGTACGTGTCTTCGGAGAAAATAAGGTACAGGAGCTCACAGAAAAATTCGAGGTCCTTCCGAAAGATATCCGCTGGCATATGATCGGACATCTCCAGACAAACAAGGTGAAATATATCGCAGACAAGGTGGAGCTGATCCATTCTGTGGACTCACTGAGGCTTGCGGAGACGATCGAAAAAGAGGCGGCGAAGCGAGGGCGGGTCATTGATATCCTTGTGGAGGTCAACGTTGCGGAGGAAGAGAGCAAGTTCGGCCTTAAGAAGGAGGAAGTGATTCCATTTATTGAGAAAGTGGCAGGCTTTTCCCATATAAATGTCCGCGGCCTTATGACAATTGCTCCATTTGTTGAAAATCCGGAAAAAAATCGGTCCGTTTTCGCAGATTTACGCAAATTATCTGTTGACATTACAGCGAAAAACATTGATAATGTTAATGTCAGCATACTTTCAATGGGGATGACCAATGATTACGAAGTTGCGATCGAAGAGGGAGCCACAATGGTGCGCGTCGGAACCGGAATTTTTGGTGCCAGAGACTATACAATATGAGTATATGATCTGGAACAGAAGGTATGGATAAAAAAATTGTGCCGAACAAAAGAGAGCACAAGATAGGAGTGTAAAAATGGGTGTGTTTGATAAATTTCTGGACATTATGAAGTTGAATGATGACGATTACGAGGAAGACGATTTCTATGATGATGACGACTACTTTGATGACGACTATGAAGAGAAGCCTCGCCGTAAATTGTTCGGAAAGAAGAACAAAAAAGAAGAAAAATATGACGATTTTGATGTGGAGGAAAGCAGCGATTTTCAGCCGGCTGATAACAAAGTAACTCCAATGAGACCGGCGGCTGCCAAGAGAAACGGAAATATGGAAGTCTGTGTTGTCAAGCCGGCTTCTGTAGACGATTCCAGAGAGATCACAGAGACTCTTCTCTCCGGACGCACCGTGATCCTGAATCTTGAGGGCATGGATCTTGAGATTGCACAGCGGATCATTGATTTTATTTCCGGTGCCACATTTGCTATCAGCGGAAATCTTCAGAAGATCTCCAACTATATTTTCCTTGTCACCCCTACGAATGTAGATATTTCCGGAGATCTTCAGGATCTTCTCGGCGGCTCTATGGAGACTCCGAGCATGAGGGGAAGATACTAAGCGGCATGAAGGGAAGTCAGACAAAGGAAATCCAGCTTCTGGAAAAGCGTTTTACAGAATTATCCAGACTTGCATACCAGAGGGATATCATCACATATTCAGATTTTCTTAATCTGAGCGAACAGAATATTTTACATACACTGCCGAAAGATACACTGTATTCCAGATATGTATCTTTCGGCGGGTATGATTTGGCAGAGCGTCAGATGGCGGCATTTATCCCTGATGCTCTTTATTTGCGTTGCGGGAAAAATCAGCCTGTTACGGAGGAGATCGGATACCCCTTCCGCGCTGTAAAGATCGCCCCGCTGCACCGTAGATTTGCCGAGGAGCTCACGCACAGAGACTATCTTGGAGCCATCCTGAATCTCGGGATCGATCGCTCAAAAATCGGCGATATACTGCCTGCAGACGGCGACGCGCTTGTGTTTGTGCACGATGATATGGCCGCTTTTATAATGGATCAGCTTGTCCGGGTACGGCATACAAGCGTAACTGTGTCAGAGCTTCCTCTCAGGGACATCCATTATACGCCAGCTTTCGAAGAGATCAAGGGTACTGTGGCATCTGTCAGGCTCGACAGTCTGCTTCCCCTCGCTTTTTCCTCGTCCCGGAGCAGGCTTTCCGGTCTGATCGAGGGAGCGAAGGTTTATGTAAACGGCAGGCTCATCACAAGCAACGGTTACCAGGTGCAGGACGATGACATCATCTCCGTGCGGGGGATGGGAAAGTTCCGTTATAAAGGAGCTGTATCCCGCACAAAGAAAAACAGGACATATGTTGTCATACATAAATATATTTAAGAATGGAGCAGTCATGGGTATTTCTAAAAATATAAAAACTTACTTGTACGCCCTGATCGGATTTGCGGCGGCAGTTATCGCCGATCAGGTATCGAAATGGCTTGCCGCCGTATATCTGAAGGACAGCGAGCCATATGTGATTATTGACGGTGTTTTTCAGCTCCGTTACCTGGAGAACAGAGGCGCGGCCTTCGGCATGCTGCAGAACAGGCAGCTTCTTTTCGTTGCAGGCGGGATGATCATATTCCTTGTCGTTGCATACCTCTACGGAAAACTGCCCCACGAAAAAAAATATTTCGCACTGCGCGTCTGCGCTGTCCTTTTATGCGCGGGGGCTGTCGGAAATATGATCGATCGGGTCAGGCTGAATTATGTCATTGATTTTCTGTATTTCAATCTGATTGATTTCCCGATCTTCAACATCGCAGACTGCTATGTTGTTGTATCCTGCATTCTATTTATTATACTGATCTTTTTCTATTACAAGGACAATGATCTTGAGAGGATCATATCAGGGACGGACAGGCAGGAGAAAAAGAAATAGCCTTTTCGCCTGCCGAGAACCGGATCAGAAAGGAGTTCAGCTGAAATGGATCAAATAAATCTTATATCTGACATGAAAGGGGAAAGGATCGACAGGTTCCTCAGCGGGAATCTGGAGGACCTTTCCCGTTCTTATATACAGAAGCTGCTGAAGGACGAAAAGATCCTTGTAAACGGGAAAGCAGTGAAGTCAAACTACAAAGTTTCAGAGGGGGATGAGATTGCTGTCTGTCTCCCGGAGCCCGAGAAGCTTGATATTCTGCCAGAGGATATTCCGCTTGATATTCTATACGAGGATGACGATATCCTTGTTGTAAACAAGCCGAAAGGAATGGTTGTGCATCCTTCTCCGGGCCACTACAGCCATACGCTGGTCAATGCAGTCCTGCATCACTGCGGAGACAACCTCTCGGGAATTAACGGCGTCATACGCCCTGGTATTGTACATCGGATCGACATGGATACGACAGGATCTCTCCTGATCTGTAAAAATGACCATGCCCATCAGATCCTGGCGGAACAGCTGAAGGAGCATTCTATTACGAGACGCTACCATGCCGTCGTGCATGGAAATTTTAAAGAGGATGAAGGGACTGTGAACGCGCCTATCGGAAGGCACCCGACAGACCGAAAAAAGATGAGCACCAGGTCATCGTCAGGAAAGCCTGCGGTTACACACTTCAAAGTGCTGGAGCGGTTCGGCAGCTATACCTATATCGAGTGTGAACTGGAGACTGGCCGGACACATCAGATCCGCGTCCATATGTCAAGTATCGGCCATCCGATCCTTGGGGATGCGGTATATGGCCCCGCAAAATGCCCGTTCCGACTGGAAGGACAGACGCTCCACGCAAAGACTCTCGGCATCCGTCATCCGGCGACAGGAGAATACATGGAATTTGACGCGCCGCTCCCGGATTACTTTACGGCGCTTTTAAATTTACTGAGAAAGCAAAACTTTTGATTGTAATATACAGACTTTTTCGTTATAATACTCATATGGAATCTGATTGAGCAGATGTTTTTTATGCAAAATCACGATGATTTGTTTGAAGCAAAGGAGAGTGGACGGAATATGAAGACAAATACAATCATTACAATCGGAAGACAATTCGGAAGTGCAGGCAGAGAAATCGGAATGCGGATCGCAGAGGATTTCGGAATAAAGCTCTATGATAAAGAGATGCTTGCCCGTGCGGCAAAGGAAAGCGGCATCTGCGAGGAGATCTTTGAAACTCATGACGAGAAGCCGACGAACAGTTTCCTGTATTCGCTCGTCATGGACACATATTCAATGGGATATGGAAATACCTATACCGACATGCCGATCAACCATAAGGTTTTTCTGGCTCAGTTTGACGCGATCAAAAAGATTGCAGATGAAGGTCCATGTATTCTGGTAGGGCGCTGCGCAGACTATGCGCTTGAGTCGTATAAAAATGTCGTAACTGTCTTCATCCATGCAGACCTCAACGCGCGTATCCGGCGAATCGCCCGCATTTACGATCTGACTGATGCGAAAGCGAAGGATCTGATTGTCAAGACAGACAAGAAGCGTTCAAGCTACTATAATTATTATACAAATAAAAAATGGTCCGACGCTGAGAGCTATGAGCTGTGTCTGAACAGCGGCGAACTCGGTGTAGAGGGGACAGCGAAGATGATCGAGCAGTACGTTATGATGAAGGAAGGCATTGCGCGCGCGGACCGGAAGATTTAGTGCCGGCATATCACTCGATTCAACAAGAGAAGGGATTCAACAGGAGAAGGCTCCGGAAGCAGAAAAAAGTCTGCCGGAGCCTTTTAAATGCCGTCCAGTTTCTGTCAGCGCCTTCTGATATGCCGCTCCGGCCATCCGGATAAATTACCGTCCAGGATCGCATGGAACATCCGCTCTTTGACGCCGGGATGATCCTGATTGAGCTGCCGGAGGAGCTCCTTCGCGTACTGCCTCTTCGTATAGCCGTCCACCGGGCATTTACTCTTAACGACCGGCAGATCATACTTGTTCCTGAAACCGATGACATCCATCTCGTCAACGAACATCAGCGGACGGATCACTGTCAGGTCCATCCTGTCAAGATACGTCCTGGGCGAAAAAGAGTGAAAACGCCCCTCAAAGATGAGAGAGAGAAGCATTGTCTCAATGATATCGTCCTTGTGGTGCGCGTAAGCGACCTTATTACAGCCCATTTCCTTAACTGCCTGGTTCAGTGCACCTTTCCTCATTTTAGCGCAGAGAGAGCATGGATTCGGCTCCCTGCGGATGTGAAAAAGGATCTCATAAATATCCGACGGGACGATCCTGTAAGGGACCTCCAGCTCGCGGCAGAGCGCTTCCACAGGGCTGAGGTCAAAATCCTCAAACCCAAGGTCAACAGTGACGGCGCTCAGTTCAAATTTCTGCGGATAGAAACGCTTAAGCCCGTGAAGCGCGTAAAGCAGCGTCAGGCTGTCCTTTCCGCCTGAAATCCCCACTGCAATATGGTCTCCCTCCTGTATCATATCATATTCATCTACAGCCTTTCTGGTATAGCTCAACAATCTCTGTAACTGCATTTGTACAATCCTTTCTTCTGAGGAGATACAGTCCGCGCTGACCGCAGTCTGCCTGCGCACTGAACCTCTTTTTAATGCCACTATTTTTCTATTATACTGATGTCAGTTTACAAATACAAGAGAAAATTTCCCGCTATACGTCCCGCAGCTTAACGGCGCCGGCCGCCTGCCTGCGGCGATTCTCATCGATCGCTGCATAGTGTTTTTTGGTCGTATTCACGTCCTTATGGCCGAGCACGTCGGCGACCAGATAAATATCCCCGGTCTCCTTATAGAGCGCTGTGCCGTATGTACTGCGGAGCTTGTGCGGGGTGATCTTTTTATTCGGAGTGACCTCCTTTGCGTACTTCTTCACCATATTTTCTACAGCCTGTACGCCCATCCGTTTCCTGCGGGTGGAGAGGAAGAGAGCGTTCTCATGGCCGGGAAGCGGCACTGTTGTCTTCCTTGTCGTGTAGAGATAAGTCTTCAGCGCATTTTCAACCTCTTCGCCAAAATATACGACCATTTCATTCCCGCCTTTTCGCGTCACCTTGATTCCGTTGTTTTTGAAATCCACATCTTGTATATCGAGACCTACGCACTCGGAGACGCGGATTCCCGTGCCGAGCAGGAGAGTAAGTATCGCCAGATCACGGTTTTTCGTCTTCTCATAATAGGACTTTCTCTGCCCGGTCAGATTGTCTCCTCCATGGTCTACATAGTCAAGCAGCTGCGCAACTTCATCCGCATCCAAACGTATGATCGCCTTTTCATGGAGCTTCGGCATATCCACAAGAAGAGCCGGATTCTTCGATATGACCTGCCGTTTGAAGAAATAGCCGTAGAAGCTTCTCAGAGCCGACATTTTTCTGGCTAGCCCCTTCTCTGTGTTTGTGATCTGCCGGCTGTCGTTTTCATAAACCTTCAGATATTCCTGGTATTCTTCGATATCGACCGGCTCCAGGCGCTCCAGATCCTGAACGGTAAACTGATCCGGTGTATAATCTTTATATAACGGATTGTTCTCCATAAGGAAATGAAAAAAAACCCGGATATCATACGCGTAAGAAATCCTTGTCCTTGCCGATGTAGTCGGCTCAATCGCGCGGAAATAATCCTTCGCGAAAGGCGGCAGCGTTTTCAGGATCTCTCGGAGTCTCAATGTATTGTCAATGTATTCCTGTTCGTGATATGTCTTTGTCTCAGACGGTGCAGCCTGCAGGTTAGAGAGAGTCTTATCTGTACGTGTATTCATAAATATCAGCCCCCTTATTTTCGCTCATTACTATGGTATACGTAAAACATTCTATAAAAAAGTATAACAGATACCGCTGTTTCCGTCTATATCTTTTGGAAAAATCAGTATTTGTCGTATAGATTAAAATATTGACATATAGAACAGACCGGACCGGAAGATCCAATCTCTTCCCGGTCCGGTCTGAAGGAGTGTATATATCAATACATAGGGATGTATATTGATACCATATTTATTTTTTTAACACTGTATCGTTATATGCAATGACCAGATACTGGCCCGCTTCAATACGATCCGATTCGAGGGCATTCATCTCTTTGAGCACTTCAACATACTCAGGGATGGAATCATATTCCGACGTCATCGTTTCTTCAGCGATGTCCCACAGAGTGTCGCCTGGCTGAATCTCTATGCTCTTATAATACTTATAAACTGTCTGATCTGACAGAGTCCCTTCATGGGCTGAAACAAAGAACGCTCCGAATGACATACATCCAATCAAAGCAATGATAAATCCAGTAATAATGCCTCTGATTCTTTTTCTTAATCTTCTCCGCTTCATAATACTTATACCCCCGATGCAGTAAATTGTAAACCGAACTGTTGTTCTGTATCCATAGTATAATATACGAACACATGTTTGTCAACAAGTTTTCGGCAAAAAATCGAACATATTTTCGCAACAAATGTTTGATTTTTAAAAATCCCTGTGTTAGTATATTACTATCATAGTTAACTAAAGTTCGGAGGATATTATGGCGCAGGGCAAAATAAGTAAAAAGCAATTGGAAATTCTTGAATATATCAAGTCACAGATACTGGAGCGAGGCTTCCCGCCCGCAGTCCGCGAGATCTGCGAGGCGGTGAATTTAAAGTCCACATCATCTGTCCACTCTCACCTTGAGACACTGGAGAAAAACGGATATATCCGACGGGATCCCACAAAACCGAGAGCGATTGAGATTCTGGACGACAGCTTCAATCTGACACGGAGAGAGATGGTGAATGTTCCGATTATAGGTCAGGTTGCGGCAGGCGAACCGATACTGGCTCAGGAGAATATTGAGAACTACTTCCCTATCCCCACGGAGTTTATGCCGAATCATCCGACATTTCTCCTGAAGGTGAAGGGGGAAAGCATGATCAACGCCGGTATCCTTGACGGAGATATGGTTCTGGTCGAGCAGACTGCAGCCGCATCGAACGGCGATATGGTAGTTGCGCTGATCGAGGACGGGGCTACGGTAAAGACTTTTTATAAGGAAGAAGGTGTCTTCCGCCTTCAGCCGGAGAACGATTTCATGGAGCCCATCATTGTCAGTGAAGTATCTATCCTGGGAAAAGTAATCGGAGTATTTCGGTTTTTCAAGTAATCATTCAGCCTGACGCTTAAGATGCGGCTTCTCAGCGATGCTCTGCGCAGCGGATCAGGCGAAAGCGGATAAAGCATGAAACACAAACGGGACTGAATGGAGTTTTATCTCCTTTCCAGTCCCGTTTCTTTGTCTTTTGTTCTTCTCCGATCAAAAAGCTTCCTTCTACAGATCTTCTATCCGGATATCCCTTCCGTCCTTCCAGATCCTCTCAAGATCGTAAAAGAGGCGGTTTTCCTTGTCAAATACATGTACAATGATATCGCCGAAGTCGAGCAGCACCCAGCTCGCCGAGGCCTGTCCTTCTCTCTGCTTCAGCCCGAAGCCGGCCTTGTGGAGTTCTTCCTCTACGTTGTCGACGAGCGCATTCACCTGGCTGTCGCTGCTTCCGTTGGCTATGATAAAGTAGTCCGCCAGAACAGAGATCCCGGTGATATCAATGATCTTGATGTCCTCTCCTTTTTTGTCGCTCAAAGCATGATAGGCGATCTTCGCCATCTCTTTTGACTGGTTTGCCTGATCCATATCAGCCCTCCTTTTTATAGAAATTATACGTCTTTATTGTCATAGGGTCAACTGATTTTCCTCCGCTTTCCAGATATCTTGTCGTAGCCCCGGCTGATCTGCACACGGCCCGATCGATATCTGTAAAGGCAAGATAACGTACCTCTGAAAGCCCTGGTATCTCTTTCCGGTTCGGCTCAATATAATCTGCGATATAAATGATTTTTTCCAGCATTGTCATATCCGGGCGCCCTGTCGTATGATACGTGACCGCGCTCAGGACATCCTTATCCTTCACGCCGTACTCGTGTCTGGCCAGATATGCACCAAGCTTTGCGTGAATGAGCGCCGGCATCTCGATCTCAGATTCCGTGAGGCTGATCCCATTCTTTTTGCAAAGCTTTATCTGCTCCTTTGCCGGGCAGAATTTGCCGCAGTCGTGAAGCAGTCCCGCAGTCATTGCCTGCCCCACATCCGCCCCGTAGCGCATGGCGAGAGACGCCGCAGTATACATCACGCCGACCGTGTGCTCAAACCGCTCTTTTTTCAGAATTTTGGAAAGCCGTTTTCTGATGTCTGTCAATTGCTCTGTCATATCATGTCACCGCTCCTTATATATCTATATGCTTATATAAATGATGTCCCGCTATATACTCTGCCACTGCGTCAGGGACCATATAACGCACGCTCAGACCTCTGGCTGACCGTTCTCTGATCGTTGTAGATGAAATCTCGACGAGAGGCGCCTGGAGAAGCTTAATACGCGCTCCGTACTTCTCGTTCAGGTATTGTATCTGCGCCTTCATGTCCTCTGCGTCTTTGTCGTCACGCATGGCCGCAAGGATGGTGCATGAAGGGAATATTTCCCTGAAATATTTCCACTGCTCGATTGAAAAAAGGGAGTCCGCGCCCAGGATGAAATAAAACTCGTTTTCCGGATAACGGCTCTTGAACTCCTGCATTGTCCTGTAAGTGTAGGAATGGCGGTTGACATCCGCCTCATGCAGGTTCAGCCTGAAATAAGGCACGCTGCTGATTGCAAGGCGCACCATCTCAACCCGGTGGCGCAGATCCTCCTCCGCGTCGCTTGTCTCCTTGTGGGGAGGATTCCCATTCGGAAGGAACCAGATCTCATCCAGCCCGAAATCCTCATATGCGAATTCCCCTAACAGGAGATGTCCGATGTGGATCGGGTCAAAGGTTCCGCCCATGATCCCGATCTTCATCTTTTCTCTCCTGCCTGAGGCAGTATGATCTTCTTTTTGTCGTCCTTGCCCTCTCTGTACAAGACGATTTTCTTGCCGATCACCTGGACGATCTCGGATCTTGTTCTCTCGGAGATGATCTCCGCAAGCTCTCTCGGATCATCCGCGCAGTTTTTAAGGACGCTGATCTTGATCAGCTCCCGTGCCTCCAGCGCCTCTGATATTGCCTGTGTAAGTCCCGGCGTCATGCTGGACTTTCCGACCTGAAAGATCGGTTCCATTGTCATTGCAAGGCTTTTTAAATATGCTCTCTGTTTTGTTGTCATCTGTCTCTCCTGTTTTCTTCTACTTATAGTAATCAAACTGCAGTCCATACATCTTCACTGTGTCGCCTTCCTGGATACCCGCAGCCTCCAGCTCATCCAGTATGCCGGTATCCTTCAGAAATTTCTGGAAAAAAGCAAATCCCTTCTCAGAATCCAGATTCGTGTACCCGAGCATCTTCTCGATCTTAGGGCCTTCTACTACATACATTCCGTCTTTCTGCTCTACTGTATACGGAAGATTTTCGTAGATCAGCTCGTCATCCGGGAAAAATTCCTGCTCGAAGACGACTGGCGTGCTGTCCATATTTTCGAGCTGGCTGCTCACATAGTAGAGAAGATCAGAGATTCCTTCTCCCGATACACCCGAGATAGGGAATACGCGGATCCCTTTCGGCTCAAATTCATCCTTCAGCCGTCTGACTGCATCATCCTCATCTCCGTAGATCAGATCCGTCTTGTTCGCCGCAATCACCTGAGGACGCTTTGCGATATCCGGATTATAATTCTCAAGCTCTGCATTGATCTTGTAGATGTCGTCCACCGGATCTCTGCCCTCGCTTCCGGCGGCGTCCACAACATGGATCATCATCTTTGTCCTCTCGATATGACGGAGGAACTCGTGACCGAGGCCGACTCCCTCTGATGCCCCCTCGATGAGTCCCGGGATATCCGCCATGACGAAGCCTTTCGCGCCGTCAAGATCAACGACCCCAAGATTCGGGTTCAGAGTTGTAAAGTGATAGTTGGCAATCTTCGGCTCGGCATTCGTGACGCGTGAGAGAAGGGTAGATTTTCCCACATTCGGGAAGCCGATCAGCCCTACGTCAGCGATCACCTTCAGCTCCAGCTTTACCTCCAGTTCACGGGCAGGCTGGCCGGGCTGCGCATATTTCGGCACCTGCATGGTGGCGGTTGCAAAATGCTGATTCCCAAGTCCGCCTTTTCCGCCTTTTAAGATGATCTGCCTTCTGTTCTCTCCGGACATGTCGGCGATGACCTTTCCGCTCTCCGCCTCTTTGACGACCGTTCCCTCCGGCACACGGAGCACAAGATCCTTCCCGTCTTTTCCGTGGCAGCGGCGCTTGCCGCCCGGCTCTCCGTCGCCTGCGGCATATTTGCGCTTATGACGGTAATCCGCCAGAGTGTTCATCCCTTCGTCTACCTCAAAGATCAGGTCGCCGCCTCTGCCCCCGTCTCCTCCGTCGGGACCGCCGTTCGGCACGTAAAGTTCTCTTCGGAAGCTGCAGTGTCCGTCTCCGCCCTTTCCGGATCTGATATAGATTTTCGCTCTGTCTGCAAACATAAATTTACTCCTTTAACGCCTCTGCGCTCACGCACAGGGGACTCTTCGCCTGATTGATAATGTCACAAAAGCCTCAGACCGAAAAGTCTGAGGCTCCTTAGCTTCTTAGTATGCAAGTGAAAATTTCCGACTCAGCTTATCCAGTTTCACTGTTACTCCGCTGCCGGATAGATAGAAACCTGTTTCTTGTCTCTACCTTTTCTTTCAAATCTTACTACACCGTCAACAAGTGCAAACAGAGTGTCGTCTCCGCCGCGGCCAACGTTTACGCCCGGATGGATCTTTGTTCCGCGCTGTCTGTAGAGGATGTTTCCAGCCTTAACAAACTGTCCGTCTGCTCTCTTTGCGCCCAGTCTCTTTGATTCAGAGTCACGTCCGTTCTTTGTAGAACCAACTCCCTTTTTATGTGCAAAAAACTGAAGATTCATTTTCATCATGGTACTTACACCTCCTTGAAAATAATGTCGATATATGCTTCGGATTCGCTGCTGTCTTCTATCTCTTCCAGACCAAGAATCATGGAATCCAGCAGAAGCGCGGCATCATGCGAGGGACGTTCAAGAAAACGAAACTCTATCGTTCCCGAAGCTTCATCGGCAGCACTGTCCGTCTTGTCATCTGTAAACTGCTCGATTGAATTGAGCGTATTGATAACAAGAGCGGAAACAGCGGCACAGATGATATCATGTCCCGATTCGGCGTATCCGGCATGTCCGGATATGTCGAATCCTGCATATTCATGCCCCGCGGTCTTATAAACGGTTACCTTGATCATCGGAACACCGTATTAAGCGTTGATCTTGTCGATCTTAACTGCTGTATACTGCTGTCTGTGTCCGTTTTTCTTATGGTATCCAGTTTTTCTCTTATACTTGTAAACGACAACTTTTCTAGCCTTGCCGTTTCCGACTACAGAAGCTGTAACTGTAGCGCCTTCCACTGTCGGGTTACCAACGATCAGCTTATCGTTGTTCACTGCAAGCACCTGGTCAAATGTATAAGTCTCGCCAGCTTCTGCACCAAGCTTCTCTACTTTAATGATATCGCCTTCAGCTACTTTGTACTGTTTACCACCTGTTGCTATAATCGCGTACATATGGCACCTCCTATTATCATTACTCGCCAATTACGGTGTCTGCCTCGGCAGAACTTGAAAACCTCATTGTGCGGCATACTCAAGTAGTATAGCATATGAATTTTCATGAAGTCAATAGGCATCCGATGTTTTTTTCAGTTTTTCGTAACAGTATTCAATGATGCTCTTGCGGGTGATGATCCCGATGAATTTATTCTGGTCGTCTACCACAGGAACGAAATTCTGATTCATCGCTTTGCGGATCAGGTCCTCCATATCGGAGTCCGCGGAGACAGCCTCATAGTCGGCCTTCCGCGGAAAATCCTGGATAAAAATATTCTCTGCTTCTTTTAAGTTGAGATTTGTATATTTTTTTATGCCCCAGAGCAGATCCCCCTCTGTGATGGTTCCCGTATATTCCCCTTTTTTATTCAGCATGGGAATTGAGGCATATTTGTGATATTCCATCGATTCCAGTACCTGTCTCAGTGTACTGGAATCGTAGATGAACGCAACTTCACTCTTCGGCTTCAAAAAGAAAAGTATGTTCATTTCCCGTATCGTCCGCCTTTCTGCAGGTTTGCCTGTCTATTAAATCTGTGTCAGGACGAAAATCTCATATAATGCGCGGATCGCATTTTTGAAATCCTCGTGTCTTACACCGATGATGATGTTGAGCTCGCTTGATCCCTGGTCGATCATCTTGACATTAATGTGCGCGTGAGCCAGCGCAGAGAAAATCCTCCCCGCTGTGCCGCGTGTAGATCTCATTCCTCTCCCCACGACTGCGATCAGCGCCAGATTGGACTCAAGCTCAATGTGATCCGGATTCACTGCCTTATGAATATCAGCCAGTATCTTCTGCTCTCTCTCTTCAAACGCATCCTTGTTCACGAAGATCGTCATCGTGTCAATGCCTGACGGCATATGCTCGATCGAAACATTGTTCTCTTCAAACACCTGCAGCACCTTGCGGCAGAATCCTACCTCCGAGTTCATCATCGCTTTCTCAATCGTGATAGAAGCGAACCCGTCTGTTCCGGCGATCCCTGTGATCGTGTATCTCGGCTGGCGGCAGGTTCCCTCTACGATCAGAGTTCCCTTGTCCTGCGGCGCATTCGTATTGCGGATATTGATCGGGATTCCTGCTTTTCTCACCGGGAAGATTGCGTCCTCGTGGAGCACGCTGGCGCCCATGTAGGAAAGCTCGCGGAGCTCCTTGTAGGTGATTGTCTCGATCGCTTTCGGATTTTTAACAATCCTCGGATCAGCGATCAGGAATCCGGACACGTCGGTCCAGTTCTCATAGAGATCTGCGCCTACCGCAAGCGCGACAAGAGAGCCGCTGACGTCGGACCCGCCTCTTGAAAAGGTCACGACCGTCCCGTCTGCCTTTGCTCCGTAGAATCCCGGAACGACCGCGTGTTCAAGCTGTGAGAGGCGCTCGGACATGAGTTCATTTGTCACCTCGTCGTTAAAGGAGCCGTCGTCATTAAATCTTACGATCTCCGCCGCGTCGACGAACTGATAGCCGAGATAGGCAGCCATGATCTTGCCGTTGAGGAACTCGCCTCTTGACGCGGCATAGTCTCTTCCTGCTTTCCTTTCGAATTCGGACCGGATTACCTCGAAGTCCTTGTCCAGGGAAAAATCAAGGTTCAGCCCGTCGATGATCTCCTGATAACGCTCACGGATCTCCGCGAGTTTTTCAGAAAAATCCTCGCCCTCTTCCGCAGCGGCATAGCAGCCGTACAGCATATCCGTCACCTTGGTGTCAGCAGCAAAACGCTTGCCTGGGGCAGAAGGAACGACATATCTCCTTGATTCGTCCTGATGTATGATATTTCCGACCTTTTTAAACTGCTCTGCACTGGCAAGAGAGCTTCCGCCGAACTTCACTACTTTCTTCATCTTTCTTCCTCCAAACTGTAATCAAACAGCAGAATCTCGATACAACGCTTCCCTGTCCTGCTGTTTTCTCTTCCGCGGGCCGCGCTTCCCGGACCGCACTTACGGTTCATTATTATAACGCCTTGCCGCTTGATTGTAAACGAGAATTTTTGATCTGTTCGTACAGCGGTCTGTGTACTTTCTTGCGGGTCACCTCGACCAGATTGAGCGGCGTTATGTCCACGAGCGTGGTCTGGATCGGATCTTTTGCCAGAAGCGCGCGGAACTCCCGCATGAGGCGGGCAGCATTTTCGTCTGATTCCAGATTGATAAAATCGATGATGATAATACCGGAAAGGTTTCTGAGGCGGATCTGTTTCGCCGCTTCTCTGGCTGCCTCCAGGTTAATCTTCATGATTCCTTCTTCGTTCTTGCTTTTCCCTGTGTTTTTCCCGGAATTTACATCGATCACCGTGAGCGCCTCTGTCGGCTGGATCACAAGATATCCGCCGTTTTTGAGCCAGACCTTCTCCCGCAGCGCTTTTTCGATGGCTGTCTGCGTGCTGTACAGGCTGCCGAGCGGGAAGGATGTGTCGTCATACAGCCGGAGCAGATTCTGCTTTTCTGGAATCTCGGATGCAAAATAGGATTGTATTTTTGCATACAGCTCAGAGTCTCCGACAATGATCTCTTCCATGCCTTCCATATAGACATTTCTCAGGTCTGTTATATAGGAAGGAGGCGATGATCTCAGGCAGGAAAAGCACACTCTCGTGGGCGCAGCGGACATGATCCTGTCATATTCTCCGCGCAGTCTCTCGATCTCGTCCAGCACAGACTGGAACGGGGCGTCTTTCGCGTTTGTCCGTACGATAATGCCGAACCTGTCGTTTTGAAACTCCCTGAGACGTTCTTTGTATTCTTCCCTCAGCTTCTTCGGGATCTTAGACGACACCCCGATCCGCGTATTTCCGTGGGTCAGGACTGCATATCTCCCGGTGAAGCTGATATTCCCCGTCACGGTAGGCGCTTTTGTCTTCACCGCCTCCTTGCTGATCTGAACCACCAGCTCATCCCCGATGCACAGAGGCTTTTTCCCGGACTTGTGGGTAAAGACTGCATTCTCAGCATCCTTCATATCGTAGTAGCAGTTCACGCCGTTCTCGATCTCCACGAATGCCGCCCCGATATTCTGTACGATATTTTTCACTCTTCCTACATAAATATTCCCGAGCAGATACTGTCCGGCGCTCTCCTCATCTGCGGAAGCGCAGTGGATCTCCACAATCTCTCCGTCTTCGAGGAAAAAACTCCGTATCTGGTTCTCTGTTTTCTCGATCAGAATCTTCCGCTTCATCTTCCTACTCCATATCCCATCCAAGGGATTCCAGTGTGACCAGTTCTCTCCTGCCGTCCTCTCCGGCATCCGCATACATCTCAAGCCGGTGGTATCCAAATGCAGCGTCGTCACATGATACATCCAGATATCGGCAGAACGCTTCCATGACAAGATCCGGTTTTAAGTTCTGTGAGCTTCCCGCTGCAAGCTGGAGGAAGATATCTTCTCCCCGGATCTCCCATCGGTCAATCAGAGGCCTGATGTCCACTTCCTTCTCGCTCCGTTTCGTCTGCTTCACGATCCGGATCTCAGGCTGTTCCATGAACGCCGCAAAGGAAGCTTTCCAGTCCTGGGGGAGCGCCCCTTTCTTCAGAGATACGAGATAGTCCGCGCCTGCGAGGATCGTCATGCCGGTCATCTTTTTTTCCTCTGCGATCTGCTTCATGCTGACGACTTCGATCCCTTCCACGCATGCCTCGTTCATCCTGCGGACTGCATCTGTGCTGTTCACAGCCTCCCTTAATTCGATATCAAAATATTCCCCGTCGCTGCTCAGGCCGATTCCCAGCGGGCTGGCAAAGGACATGATCATATGAGGGCTGTATCCCCCGGTGAACGCGATGGGGATATCCGCCCTTCTCATCACCTTCTGGAAGAAACGCATCACATCGAGATGCCCGATAAAGCGAAGGGCTCCGTATTTTCTGAATTTAATTCTTGCCTTCATAACAGACACCTCCTCCGAATTTTGCTGCGCCGCAGCCGGAACACTGCATCCTGCAGTTCGGCGTGACCTCCTCTGCCAGCGCTCTCTGCCATTCTCTGTAGAGGAAGTCCCGGCTTACGCCGATATCAATGAAATCCCAGGGAAAGAGCTCGTCCTCTTTCCGTTCTCTGAGATTATAAAAGGCAGTGTCCACACCGGTATTCTCGAATGCCTGCATCCAGAGGTCGCTGCGGAAGCTCTCTGTCCAGGAATCGAACAGACATCCCAGGCGGTACGCCTCCTCGATCACGCGTCCGACTCTGCGGTCTCCGCGCGCCATCACACCCTCTAGGACTGTAAGCCGTTCATCGTGCCAGTTATATTTCAGGCTCTTGCGGTTTAACTGCTCCTGAAATTCTTTTTTGACGACCGCGGCTTTCTCCATATATTCCTCTGCCGTACACATGGACGCCCACTGGAACGGGGTAAACGGCTTGGGAACAAAGAAGGATGAGCTTGCAGTGATCTGACATTTCCCGTGCCGCTCTTCCTTCGGAATCTCATAGTATCTCCGCGCCACCCGGTCCGAGAGCCGGGCGATTTCCTTCATATCTTCCTCCGTCTCCGTGGGAAGCCCAAGCATGAAATACAGCTTGACCTTGGACCATCCGCCTTCAAAGGCCTGTCCAGCACCGTCGATGATATCTTCCTCGGTCAGCCCCTTATTGATCACATTGCGCATCCTCTGGGAGCCTGCCTCCGGCGCGAAGGTAAGGCTGCTCTTGCGGATATCCTGCACCCGGCTCATGACGTCCAGGGAAAAGGCGTCGATCCGCAGGGATGGGAGCGAGATATTGATCCCCTTATCCTTGAACTCGCCGATCAGAAATAAGACCAGCTCTTTCAGTTCGGAATAGTCGCTGGAGCTTAAGGAACTGAGGGATATTTCCTCATGTCCTGTGTTCCTGAGCATAGCGCGGGCGTACTCCTTCAGCTTCTCCACATTTCGTTCACGCGTCGGACGGTAGATCATTCCCGCCTGGCAGAAACGGCATCCGCGGATACAGCCGCGCTGGATCTCCAGCACGACTCTGTCCTGTGTCGCCTTGATGAACGGCACGACCGGCGCCAGAGGATAAGGCGCGTCCGTCACATCTGTCACAACCTGTTTCTTTACTGTCGCCGGGGCGTGCGGATTATTCGGAGAAAAAGATTTCAGCGTCCCGTCCGACGCATATTCCGCATCATAGAACATCGGGACATAGAGGCCTTCAATCTGTGCGGCCCGCTCCAGAAATTCCGTACGGCTTCCTCCGGAGGCTTTCCACTCCTTGTATGCGTCCAGGAGCTCGTCGTAGGCAGTCTCGCCTTCGCCGATATAGAATATATCAAAGAATGCCGCAAGGGGCTCCGGATTGTACGCGCACGGACCGCCTCCGATCACGATCGGAGACTCCTCTGTACGGTCTGCGGCATAGATCGGTATCCCGCTCAGATCCAGGATCTGCAGGATATTCGTATAGCACATTTCAAACTGGATCGTAATTCCCAGAAAATCAAACTCTTTAACCGGATCCTGCGACTCAAGGGCGAACAGAGGGATATTCTCTTCCCGCATCACTTTGTCCAGATCCGTCCAAGGAGAATAGACCCGCTCGCACCATACGTCTTCCCTGCGGTTGAACATATCGTAAAGGATCTGAATGCCGAGATGGGACATCCCGATCTCGTACACGTCCGGGAAGCACATGGCGAAGCGGATGTCCACCTTTTCCTTGTCCTTCATGACCGAGTTCACCTCTCCGCCGATATAGCGGGCGGGCTTCTCGATCTTCATCAAAATCTCATCGTTTAACGCTAGTTTTCTCACTTGATAAACACCTTTTCGTACAATTCAAATTTTTCTTCAACGGTATCTGCAATGAAGAAATTATAAATCAGCTTAAATTGTACTAAATGGAATTTCATATGTCAATCTGGATTAATTTTTGACTTTCACGGCAGTAATGTATAATATACGATACTGCCGTTTTAAGAAACTTCTCCGCCGGTCACAGGTTCTTCCACACTTCTTTGATCGTCTCTGCATCCACATTTTTCTCGATCTGATCCACAATAGCGGTGCTGTCAACCTCCGCCACGCTCACTTTGCTCTGATCCATGTACACAAAACAGATAAAGCAGAGGATCCCGACCGCAAGCCTTATGTAAAAGCTGCCGCCGGACGGGACATGTTCTTCTCCATCATACAGGCTGCGGTAGATATTACCATATCTGGGATGGACCGCAGGAACCTCCTGATTCTCATCGTACAGCTTCCTTGTCTGGCGCAGCAGCTCGCGGCGCCGAAGCTCGGAATCGTTCATATGCATACCTCTCTCTGCCCTGTCCGCATTCTTCTAAAACATCAGACAGGGGCATAAGTCTGATCATCATAACTTATGCCCCTGGCGGTTATGCTAGAACTTTTCGGTTCCCGCGTCTTTTCTGTTTTCTCCTGCTGCGCCGGTTTCCTATATACTCTGCATGCTGAGCGCATGCTTCGGACATGCGGATGCGCAGATCCCGCACTGCACGCATTTCTCTTCATCCAGCGCCCATGTTTTTTCCTTTCGGTCAACCCGGATCGCCTCCTGCGGACATTTTTTCGCACAGAGGGTGCAGTAGACGCATTTTTCTGCGTCCAGCACCGGTATGCCTCCGGAAGCTGCCTCAGGTTTTTCTTCCTCTTTCGGCTTTGTAAAGGTCTCGCTCTTCTTTGCAATGTCCGGTTCGGTATATCCCTTTTCCATGGTCAGGCATTTCTTCGGACACGCAAGGACGCAGCTGCCGCACTGTACACAGTCGAAACGACCGATTGTCCATGTACCGGCTTTCCGGTCAACGCTGATCGCCTGGGAAGGACATGATCTGACACACAATCCGCAGCAGATGCAGTCCTCAATCTTTATCTCCACATGTCCTCTCATCCGCTCCGGATATTCTGCCGGCTGGAATGGGTACTGAACCGTTGCCGGTTTCTGAAAAAGATTTTTCAGGACTCTTCCCGCGAATGTAAACACTCTCGTCTTATCTTCCATCATTTGCCACTGCTCCGTTTCTCCGCCTGCAGGCGGTTTTGTCAATGCATCTCCATCACTTCTGCTTCACTGTACAGGCTGCTTCTACCTTTCAGTGCAGCTCACGCACGGATCGATAGTCAGGATCAGAAGCGGGACATCCGCCAGCTGACACCCTTTGAGCATCTCGACCAGTGCGGGGATATTACTCGTTGTCGGTGTGCGCATGCGGAAACGATCCAGGTATTTCGTCCCGCTGCCTTTGACGTAATAGATCGCCTCTCCGCGCGGCTGCTCGATCCGCATGAAAAACTCACCGGACGGATTGCCTTTTACCGGAACGCTGATCGGTCCGTCGGGAATCTTGCCGATGGCCTCTCTGATCAGGTCAAAAGACTGGAAGAGTTCTTTTAAGCGCACTTTGCAGCGCGCATACGAATCGCCTTCCGCCGCTGTGATCGGTTCCATTGTCAGGTCGCCGTACGCCGCATAACCGAGCCTGCGCGCGTCATAGGATATTCCGGAAGCTCGCAGAACCGGTCCCGCTGCTCCCAGCGCAGTGGCATCTTCTTTTGTCAGGATTCCTGAGCCTTTGAGACGGCTCTGCACGGTATAATCCTGCATAAACGTCTCGACGACAGGCTTCATCTCGCCGCGTATATCGTCTATCGCCTGCAGGATATGCTGCAGCATTGTGCTGTCCATATCCTTCTGGACTCCGCCGACGCAGTTGACAGAATGAATAATCCTGCCGCCTGTCGTCTCATCAAACATATCAAGGATCTTCTCGCGGAGCCGCCAGCTCTCCATATACAGGCTCTCAAAGCCCATGGCGTCGGCCAGAAGCCCGAGCCAGAGCAGATGGCTGTGCACACGGCTCATCTCGACCCATATCGTCCGCAGATATCTGGCGCGGTCAGGCACTTCAATGCCCATGACCTGTTCCACCGCTTCGCAGTAGCCCAGCCCGTGGCCGCAGCTGCAGATGCCGCAGACACGCTCCGCAATATAGACATACTGTTTAAAATCTCTTTTTTCAACCAGTTTTTCAAGTCCTCTGTGAATAAATCCGATACTCGGAACAGCCCCGACCACCGTCTCATCCTCCAGTATCAGATCCAGATGGACCGGTTCCGGGAGAACAGGATGCTGAGGACCGAAAGGTACGATACTTCTTTTTGCCATGATTCTACTCCTTCTTCTTAAACGGTGTGGCCTCATCGATCCGATACAGTCTGTCGCCGTAATCCGGATCAATATGCTCAATCTTCACGCCGAACAGTTCTGCCGCTTCATTTTCCTGAATAAAAGCACAGGGATAAATCTGCGTAATGCTGGCGACGATCTCATCCTCGCCGATCTCAAGCCGCAGCGTAACCATCCGATATTCTTTGTCAAGACAGAATGAATAGCTCATCTCATACCCATGTTCCACGGAAACTGCACAGATCTGTGACAGACGCCAGTTTTCTGCCTTCATTCGCACGACCGCCGGGAAAAATTCCGCCGTCGTGATCTTTCTGATCTCGCTCTTATAGTCCATCTCTTCTGTCACCTCCGGTCTTCCTTCATCGCTTTCTGCTTCTCATCCAGCACCTTCAGGGCCTTCATCACCCCGTCGATGATGGATTCCGGGCGCGCTGCGCATCCAGGTACATACACATCCACCGGAATTACAGTATCGATCCCGCCTTTTATATTATAGCACTCCTTAAAGATCCCGCCTGTACAGGCGCAGATTCCCACAGCCACGACGACCTTTGGCTCCGGCATCTGGCTGTACAGCTGCTTTACCACACGTTCTGTCTGACTATTGACTCCTCCTGTGATGAGAAGGATATCCGCCTGAAAAGGATCCCCTGTATTGATGATGCCGAAGCGTTCGATATCATACTTCGGGGTCAGGCAGTCGAGCACTTCGATATCACATCCATTGCAGCTGCTCGCATCATAGTGGAGCAGCCATGGTGATTTTGACACTTTGTTCATAACCATCTACCTCCCGCTTATTTGATCAGCATCAGGATCAGGATATTGACGCCGCCTGCGACAAGCGTTACGATCCAGCAGCTGTAGAGCAGCGATTTCCATTTTACACGCGCGCTTACGTTGTCCCACAGCGTCTCTGCGAAGAAGACGAGGCCGCACGCGATGATCGCCACGATCCAGCTCCACCATGTGCTGTTGATAAAGAACAGGCTGAAAATACCGAGAAGCAGTACGAGCTCATAATACTCGGCAATATTCATGATCGCCAGGGCCGGTCCCGACATCTCCGTCGTAATACCCTTCACCATCTCCTGATGGGCGTGATGGCTGGTCGAAAGGTCAAAGGGCGATTTTCTCAGTTTGATCGCCGCTGTATACATAAAGCCGACAAAAAGCCCGGGCATCCACAGAATCGCGCTGACCGGCGCGTCGATGATATCCGATACCTGGAACGATCCTTCCGCCAAATAGAAGCCAACAGCGATAAGGAGCGTCAGCGGTTCATAGGCCATCATCTGCAGCATCTCCCTGCTCGCGCCCATATTGGCGTAAGGGGAAGAATCGCTGGAGGCCGCCATGATCAGGAACATATCCGCCGTACTCAGGATGAACAGTGTCATCAGCAGATCCGCCCCGAAAAAGAGAAGGGCGCCTGCAATCATAAGGATGACGAGATAACTGAGGTTCAGAAGAAATTGTACATTGTTGACCGCGATCAGCTCTTTTGAAAACAATTTTCCCAGGTCATAAAACGGCTGCAGGATACTGGGACCTTTGCGCCGCTGCATCCTCGCGCTGATGATCCGGTCAGTGCCGTCAAGAAGCCCGCCCAGCAGAGGGGCGAAAAGCAAATATGCAATAACAAAACAGACATTCATCCGATCATCACACCTCCTATCACAAGACAGAAACCAAGGACGAGCACCGCCGCAGCCACAAGAATCGACGGGATCCTCAGATGTCTTCTTCCAAATTCAAAACGAAGGTACCAGTTGCTCAGATACAGATGCTCCTTTTCGCCGAAGCTGTTTGTAAAGAAGCGGTTGTCTCCTTCGTTGACGCCGTTCATATAGATTGGCACAAGCTCCCTGCGCGACGCCCTGCTCACGAAGAACATGACGGCCGGTACAATGAAGACCGACACAAGCATGATCGCCATTGTCGCCAGCACGCTCATCGAGAGTACGTCCTTGGAGTTTCCGAAGAGTTCGCTCACGATCGGATTTACAAGCCATTTTGCGATAAGCGGCAGCAGCAGACAGAGAAGGATCATGACTACGGCATGGAAAAACATAGAAAAATATTCATCTTTCCGTGTGACGTCCTTCACAGTATCACGCGGAATATGATAGGAAATCAGCTTGGCCAGCCATTTCGTCCAGTAAAACATCGTCGTTGCGCTGCCGTAAGCGATAAAAAGCACAAGGAGGAAGTTGCCGGAGTCGACAAATGCCCTCAGCGCCACCCATTTGGAAATGAGCATCCCAAACGGGGCAAGATACATGCCTGCAATTCCTATGCCCATGATATAAGCCAGCTTCGGGAGACGGATAATCAGCCCGTGCATATCTTCAATATCCCGGGAGCCAAGCGAGTTCTCAGCCGCTCCCACAGACTGGAAGAGCATGGACTTGCTCACCGAATGGAAGATCATGAGGAAGACTGCGCCCCATACCGTCTCTTCCACTCCGATTCCCGCACATCCGACGATCAGCCCGAGATTGGAGATCGTAGAAAATGCAAGCACCTTTTTCCCATCGTTCTGCGCAATGGCCATCATGCTTGCCATGATGAAGGTAAGCCCTCCGATGCTGGATACGATAATGCCGGTCAGGTTGCCCTCCAGGGCCGGCGAGATGCGGATCAGCAGATATACGCCCGCCTTTACCATCGTGGCGCTGTGCAGAAGCGCGCTGGAAGGCGTCGGAGCCACCATGGCGCCTACAAGCCAGCTTGAGAACGGGAGCTGTGCCGACTTCGTGAGTCCTGCAAGAGACAGGCAGAACAGAGGAAGCTGCGCTCCTATGCTGATCACATCGGCGAGCTGCATAGATCCCCCGGTCTTTGCCATCCACGCGATCGCGACTGCAAACCCGAGACCGCCCAGAAGGTTCATCCACAGAGCCATAAAGCTGTTCGACACTGCTTCTTCCGAGCGGGTATATCCGATCATAAGGAACGAGATTACGCTCGTGACCTCCCAGAAGAAATACATCCAGATCAGGTTCTGAGAAAGGACCAGGCCGAACATCGCCGCGAGGAACAGGAACAGCATGGAGAAGAAAAACGGCTGCCGGTCCTTCACGTCCTTATGGTGATTGTGATACCCCTTCATATACCCGACTGTGTAGATGCAGATAAAGCCTCCGATGAATGCGATGATAAGGCACATCAGAATAGTAAGCCAGTCCACAGCCATGTGAGGGCCTTCCGGAAGCTCCGTAGTAAATTCTATGTAGAGTATCAGTGCCGTCTGTCCTACGGAAAGAAGGATCGGGAGAACCTTCCCATACTTAATGCTCAGATAAACGATCAGGCACATAAGAAAAAGATCCCCCACCGTCATCAGATGATCCACTGATTCTGTTGACGGATAGAGCATCATTGTCTCTGCGCCATTCCCTATCCATTGAGCGATGAACACGACCGTAGTCAGCATAACGATCCCGGCGCCTGTGTACACTACATATCCCCTTATCCTCTGATTGTGCAAAAATGGGAAAATCAATGCGAACACTGCCGGAATACCAATCAAAAATAGTATTATTGTCATAAGCCGCCCCTTCCTCTCTGTTGTTTTTTGTACAATATTTTGATTGATACTCTGTTTTCGCCAAAAATATTGTCTATATCAGTTATAATCCGTATTGCAAAATTTTACAATAGTGAATTTGTTTTTTTTCTATTTTCTTTAAAAAAAATGTGTTAAAATAGACAAGGTTTGAAGTCTTTTTACAGACAGGCTGTTTCAATTTTAAATTTATTTCCGGGGAGGACAGGAAAATGCATGAGCTCAGTATCACCGAACATCTTCTGGATTACTGCATCCGGGAGGCTGAAAGACAGAACGCGTCAAAAATACGTGTCATACGGCTGTGCATCGGACAGCTTAACGGGCTTGTCCCCGACTGTATCCAGGTATATCTTGATATGCTGTCAGAGGGGACGATCGCAGAGGGGGCGCGCATTGAGGCTGAGTTTCCTCCGGTGAAGGTACGATGCCGCGACTGCGGGCGGGCTGGCGAGATCACCCCGCATCATCTTTCCTGCCCCGTCTGCGGGAGCCTCAGGCTTGAGATCCTGTCCGGAAAAGAATTTTATATCAAAAGCATGGAGGTAGATATCGATGGAGATAAAAGTACTGCATCAGATTATGGACTGGAATGAGGATGTCAGCGAAGAGGTAAGGGCAAGGCTGGCGGAACGGGGGATCTGCCTGATCAATGTGATGGGAAGCCCGGGAGCCGGCAAGACAAGCCTGATCACTTCGCTGATCGAAAAGATGAAGGATCGTTTCCGCATCGGGGTCATCGAAGGAGATATCGCAGGACAGATAGACGCAGACCGGATCGCCGGGCTCGGCATTCCCGCCGTCCAGCTCAATACGGACGGAGCCTGCCATATCGAAGCAATGAGCATCCAGAATATCCTTCCCCTCCTCCCGCTGGATGATCTGGACCTGATTTTTGTGGAGAACATCGGCAACCTGGTCTGCCCGGCTGAGTTCCGGATCGGAGAATCGCTCCGCATCACGATACTCAGCATCCCGGAGGGAGACGACAAAGTAGAGAAGTATCCGCTGATGTTCACAGATACGGACTGTCTCGTGCTGAACAAGTACGATATGCTCCCTTATTTTGAATTTGACGAGGAACGTGTCAGCGCCAACTACGACAGCGTGAATCCGGGCGCTCCCCTCTTCCGCGTCAGCAGCCGTACCGGAGAGGGACTGGATGAACTGGCCGGCTATCTTGCAGAAACTGCCGCGGGATCTGTCTCATGAGCAGTCCAGGGACACGTCTGCGGCTCACCGTAGAGGGGATCGTCCAGGGAGTCGGATTCCGCCCTTTCCTGCACCGGCTGGCAGAACAGTACGGGGTCTGCGGCTGGGTGCGCAACACCTCCCGGGGAATCGAAGGCATCCTCACCGGAAGCAGCTCGTCCCTGGAAAAGTTCCTTGCCGCCCTTTCATCCTCGCCGCCGCCCATGGCGCGCGTTGACAGGGTTGCCGCTGTCCCGGAGGACGGAGACACGGAATACAGAACATTTTCCATCCGGGAGAGCCGGATCAGCCCGGGGAGCACTCTTGTCTCCCCGGATATTTCTGTCTGTCCGGAATGTGCCGGAGAACTGTACGATCCTTCCGACCGCAGATACAGGTATCCGTTTATCAACTGCACAAACTGCGGACCCAGGTATACGATCATCCGCAGCCTGCCATATGACCGGGCGCGGACCGTCATGGATGAGTTTGCCATGTGCGGCGAATGCCGGGAGGAATATGCAGACATCAGCGACCGCAGGTACCATGCGCAGCCGGACTGCTGTCCCGCATGCGGCCCGCGCGCTTTTTACGTAAGCGGGGCTGCGCGCCGGGAAGCAGAGGAAGATCCCTTCCGCGCAGCCCAGGCGCTTCTCTTAGGCGGAGGGATCCTGGCGGTCAAAGGGCTGGGAGGGATCCATCTGGCCTGCAATGCCATGGATCAGGAAGCGGTAAACCGCCTGCGCATGAGAAAGCGCCGCGCCGAGAAGCCGCTGGCTCTTATGTGCCGCTCTTTGGAGGCAGTCCGCCGTATCTGCCGGGTCACAGACGGAGAAGAGAAGGTTCTCACAAGCCCGGCAAGACCGATTGTACTTCTGGCGAAAAAAGACAGGGACGCCCTGCCATGGCTGAGCTTCAGCCCCAGGCTCGGGGTAATGCTCCCCTATACACCGCTTCATATGCTCCTTCTGGACGGCGCGTACGGCGGTCCGGAAGTCCTTGTCATGACAAGCGGAAATCTTCCCGGGTGTCCTGTCATCACGGACAATGAAGAAGCGCTCTCCTGCCTGGAGAAAACTGCTGACGGCTTTCTTCTCCATGACCGGGATATCCAGAACCGGTGCGACGATTCTCTTGTGATGGAGCTCGGCGGAAACCCTTATTTTTTCAGAAGGAGCAGAGGATATGCCCCCATGCCCATTGACATGAAATGGGATGCGGACGGGATCTTCGCCATGGGTGCGGAGCAGAAAGCTTCCTTTGCCCTGGGGCGCGGCTCCCAGGTCTTTGTAAGCCCCCATATCGGGGATCTGAAGAACGGGGAGACTTTCGAACACTATGGGCGTGCCCTGCGCGTTTATCAGGATCTGTTCCGCCTGAAGCCCGCCCTCTATGTCTGCGACCTGCACCCGGATTATATTTCTACCCGCGCGGCGGCAGAGGCTTCCGCCGCCTCCGGGCTTCCCCTGCTGCAGGTTCAGCACCATTGGGCGCACATGGCGTCCTGTATGGCGGACAACCGTTTGGACGGCCCCTGTTTCGGCATTATCTGGGACGGCACAGGGATGGGAACCGACGGCACTGTATGGGGCGGAGAGTTCCTGAAAGGCGGTTATGAGAGCTTCACCCGGACCGGATCGATCCGGCCCGTTTCGCTTCCCGGCGGAGACCGGGCGGTGTATGAGATCGGGCGTATCGCTCTCGCACTGGCATGTGACGCCGGTGTGGAGGATACGGCGGCGGTTCCCCTTCCCGCGGAAAAGCGCCACATGCTTTCTGCCCTTCTGGGCTCTGGTTTCGCTCCGAAGGCAAGCAGCATCGGCCGCCTGTTCGACGGCATGTGCGCGTTTCTCCTGCATCGTTCTGACATAGATTACGAGGGCGAAGGCGCGTCGCTCGTCGAGGCTCTCTCGCCATATGAGACCCCTGATCTCGCAGGCGTTCCTCTGAGCGCCCTCTCCTACCCGCTTCAGTTCTATCTGAGCGGGCCGGAACAGATGAGGGTGTTCGACACGCGTCCCCTGGTCCGGTCTGTACTTGAAGACCAGGAGCAGGGGACGGACAAAGGGCATATCGCACTGCGCTTTCTGGCGACGCTGTGCTGCATGGCGCTGGATCAGTGTATCGCCCTGAACCCCGGAAAACTGCCTGTCGTCCTGTCCGGCGGCGTTTTCCAGAACCGGTTCCTTCTGGCTGGGATCACCTCCCTGCTGACAGAGAACGGGTTCGAAGTATTTACTCACAGGCAGGTATCCGCGAGCGATGAGGGACTGTGCCTCGGCCAGATCGCCATCGCGCAGAAGAAAAGGAGGATGGATCATGTGTTTAGCAATGCCGATGAAGATTAACCGGATCGAGGGGAAGACTGCCGACTGCGAGGCAGGCGGCCTTGTCCAGGCGATCCGTATCGACTTCATACAGGATGCCCGCCCCGGCGACTATGTGATGGTGCACGCAGGCTTCGCCATCCAGAAAATGTCTGAGAAAGAAGCGCTGGAAAATCTGGAGCTGCTGGAGGAAATCAGAAATGCGGTATGACTGTTATTTCAAAAATCCGGAACGGGCGTCCGAGCTTCTCGAAAAGATCGGCGTATATGCATCACAGGCTGGGCGTGTCCGCCTGATGGAGATCTGCGGCACCCATACGATGGCGATCGCGCGCAGCGGACTGCGCACTGTGCTGCCGCCGGAGGTCAGGCTCATCTCCGGCCCGGGCTGCCCTGTCTGCGTGACGCCCGCCGGAGCGATCGATATGATACTGGAACTGTCTGAACGCCCCGGCGTACTGATCGCCAGCTACGGTGATCTGCTCCGCGTGCCTGGCTCCAAAAGGGGCGACAGCCTCCTAAGCCGCCGCGCCGGCGGGGCGATGGTGGAATCCGTTTATTCGCCTATGGACGCCGTCCGGATCGCCGCCTCCCGCCCGGAGCTGGAAGTCGTATTCCTGGGCGCAGGCTTTGAGACGACAGCGCCGGGCACTGCCGCCTGTATCCTGGAGGCAGCTGAGCAGAAGCTTGAGAATTTCTCCGTCCTCTGTCTTCTGAAACGGACAGAACCCGCGCTCCGCTCTCTCATCGAAGCGCCGGATTTTGCAGTGGACGGATTCCTCTGCCCCGGCCATGTGGCGGCGGTCATCGGATCGGACGCATTCTCGTTCCTCCCCGGAGATTACGGCCTGCCAGGGGTAGTGAGCGGCTTTGATCCTGCAGATCTGCTCGGCTCTGTCCTGGAGCTGACCCGCATGATCGCGGAGAAACGCCCGGGATTGAAGAATGAATATATCCGTCTTGTACAGCCGGCAGGCAATCCGCTCGCCCTCAGCCTGATGGACGAGGTGTTTCAGACAGCGCCCAGCGACTGGAGGGGCCTCGGCCAGATCAGGGACAGCGGATATGCCCTTCGGGAAAAATACCGTCCCTGGGATGCGTGGGCGAAATTCGGCCTGCGGCCCGCACTCTCCGGCGATATCCCCGGCTGCCGGTGCGCAGAGGTGATCAGGGGCACAGCCTCTCCTGTCTCCTGCCCCCTTTTCGGCAGAATCTGCACTCCGGAAGATCCTGCCGGGCCGTGCATGGTATCAGGCGAGGGCGCCTGTGCGGCGGCATATCAGTATGGAAACAGCATATCTCAGGAGGAGGTCTGAATTATGGAAGGCAGAATTACATTAGACTACGGAAGCGGAGGCAGCAAGACGTCAGAGCTCATCAGCTCGATCCTGCTTCCTGCATTCGACAATCCGGCTCTTGCCCAGCTCGGCGACGGCGCAGTGCTGTCCGGTGCCGGGCAGCTTGTATTTTCTACTGACAGCTTTGTCGTCTCGCCGTGGCGTTTCCCCGGCGGGGATATCGGGAAACTCTCCGTCTGCGGCACAGTCAACGATCTGTGCATGGCAGGAGGCAGGCCACAGTATCTGAGTCTTTCTTTTATCCTCGAGGAAGGATTCCTGTTCTCCGACCTGGAGCAGATCGTCGAGTCGATTGCCCGGGAAGCCAGGGAAGCAGGCGTATCAATCGTCACGGGCGATACGAAGGTTGTAGAGTCAGGCAAAGGCGACGGGATCTATATCAATACGGCGGGGATCGGATTCCGCCGCGCCGCTTTTCCCGGACAGTCAGGGATACGCCCGGGAGACGCCGTCCTCATCAGCGGCAGCGCGGGATGTCACGGAGCCGCAGTCATGATGGCGCGGGCAGGCCTTCTTCGGGAGGAAAGTCCCCTGAAGTCCGACTGCCGTTCCCTTCACCGTATCTCAGGCGCTCTGCTGGACTGTGCGCCTGACGGCTCTGTCCGGATCCTGCGCGACCCCACGCGGGGAGGTATAGCAACCACCCTCAACGAGTTCACAGAAGGCATGCCGTTTTCCATTGAGCTGGAGCAGGATGCGATCCCGGTAGACCCGGCAGTCGAAGCGGCGTGCGACATGCTCGGCCTGGACCCGCTCTACTGTGCCTGCGAGGGGAGGATGCTCGTTGTCTGTGACCCGGGATGCGCCGACATGTTCCTGGAGGCCATGAGGTCTGTCCCTGGAGCCGGACAGGCAGCAAGAATCGGCACAGTGACGGAGAGCCTTCCCGGCAGAGTGCTGCTGAAAACCCCGATCGGCGGGAAGCGGATTCTCACCAAGCTCAGCGGAATGCAGCTCCCCAGGATCTGCTGACGTACAGCCTGGTGGGGGAAAACGGTTATTTTCTCCACAAAAAAACAGGCAGGAAACCGGAAGTTCACAGCTTCCCGGTCTCCTGCCTGTTTCTGTTTCCTTATCTGTCTGCCAGTTCTTTTGTGATGTCCTCCCATGTCACGCCGCGCTCTACCATAAGCACCATTGCGTGGTACAGAAAATCGCAGAGTTCATATTTCACTTCCTCCGGATTCGGATTCTTCGCCGCGATCACGATCTCCGTCGCTTCCTCTCCGACTTTTTTCAGAATCTTATCAATCCCCTTCTCAAAGAGATAGTTCGTATAAGAGCCCTCTTTGGGGTGCACTCTCCGGTCAAGGATCGTATTGTATACTTCGTCGAAAATCTGGAGCGGATTCTTGCTGTCAAAATCCGAGCCCACGATCGTCGTATAGAAGCAGGAACGGTTCCCGGTATGGCAGGCTGCCCCTATCTGCTCCACTTTTGCCAGGAGCGTGTCCCTGTCACAGTCCGCCGAAAGCGACTTCACGTACTGAAAATGCCCTGACGTCTCTCCTTTCACCCACTGGCACTGACGGCTCCTGCTGTAATAGGTCATGCGCCCGGTCTTCACTGTGTGGTCGAAAGCTTCTTCATTCATATATGCCATCATCAGCACTTCGTTTGTCTTATAGTCCTGCACGATCACCGGGATCAGACCGTCTGAATTGAGCTTAAACTCACTGAAATCCATCATGCTCTCGAATGACGTCATCTGAATCCCGTTCTCCGCGCAGACATCCTTGAAAGCATTGAAATCCATATCCGTCCTGCTTACAAACATGCCGGAAACACCCTTTACGCCGTCACATTTGAGGATTCTTAAGATTTCGCTCTCATCCAATGTGTCTGTCAGCACTACGCACGGAATCTCCGTCACATTCATGACTGAGTTTAGATCCAGGCGGTGCATGAATACAATCTCCGTGCTGTACTTCTCGATCAGATGCTGCTGCTTGAACAGCGCGTCAAAATCATTCAGCGACACCGCGATGCGTTCCTTTCCGAAGCGCTGGGACACCTCCCTGATCAAATCGATAGAGAGCGGCTTTGAAAAATTTAAAATCGCCCGCTTCGCTCCCGCATACAGGATCTTCTTGACGTCTTCCGTCCTCCGTATATTGCCGCCCGCGATCATCGGGATGCTGATGACACGGTTCATCCTTTTGATCAGGTCGATGGCCTCATCATGCTCTTCGTCAGAGTCCGAGAGATCGAATACGATCAGCTCGTCCGCGCCTCTCTCGCTGTACTGCTTTGCAAGGCCGATCACATCGTCTGCGAGCACGTCTCTGTCATCGAACCATTTTACTGCCTTCCCGCCCCTGATAAAGATACAGGGGGTTAATCTTTTATAACTCATGTATTTTCTCCTTCTATAAACTCCCTTTTGTAGACCATACTTCTTTCATGCGGGGTTCCTCAGACACCGCCATGTCGAGCGCCCTTCCGAAAGCCTTGAACAGCGCCTCCGCCATATGATGGCTGTTGCCGCCGTCCAGGATCTTAAGGTGCAGGTTCATCGCCGCGCTGTAGGACACGGCATAGAAAAATTCTTTCACCATCTCCGTGTCCATGCCGCCCAGGCAGGGCGCCGCGAACTCTGCCTGATAATTCAGATACGGCCTTCCGGAGAGATCCACAGCGCTCAGCGCCAGCGTCTCATCCATCGGCAGGATAAAAAAGCCGTACCTCTTGATGCCCGCCTTGTCTCCGAGAGCCCGGGCGATCGCCGTCCCGAGCACGATCCCCGTATCCTCGATCGTATGATGGCAGTCCACCTCGAGATCTCCCTTCACAGTCACCTCAAGGTCAAAAAGCCCGTGGCGCGCGAATCCGTCCAGCATATGGTCAAAAAACGGGATCCCCGTGTCAATCCGGTTCTTTCCCTGTCCGTCCAGATTAATTGAAAGCGTGATCTCCGTCTCTTTCGTCTTTCTTGCACAGCTCCCGATGCGTTCCTTCATCTGCCGTTCCTCCGTTTCTATGTTTTAAAATGTCACTGTTCAAACCGTACTTTGATCGAGTTCGCATGCGCCGTCAGATGCTCCGCTTCTGCAAAGGTCTCGATATCGGTATGGATCTTCTCCAGCGCGCTCTTCGAATAAGAAATGATGCTGGACTTCTTGATAAAATCGTCAACGGACAGCGGCGAGAAAAATTTCGCCGTGCCGTTTGTCGGAAGGACATGGTTCGGTCCTGCAAAATAATCGCCCAGAGGCTCGCTGGAATACTCGCCGATGAAGATCGCCCCTGCATTCCTGATCTTTGTCATAACGTCAAAAGGATTCGCTGTCATAATCTCCAGGTGCTCCGACGCAATCTCATTCGCCGCATCGATGGCGTCCTCCAGAGACTCCGCGACAAGGATGTGCCCGTAGTTGTCCAGAGACTTCTGTATGATCTCTCCCCTGGAAAGCTCCTTAATGAATGCGTCCGTCTGCGCAGAAACCTTCTCCGCAAGATCCATGCTTGTTGTGACAAGGATTGCGCTCGCCATCTCGTCATGCTCTGCCTGTGACAGAAGGTCTGCCGCCACATACCGGGGATTCGCCGTCTCGTCCGCAAGGACTAAGATCTCGCTCGGACCGGCGATCGAATCGATGCTGACATGCCCGTACACCGCTTTCTTCGCCAGCGCTACATAGATATTACCCGGACCTACGATCTTATCAACCTTCGGGATACTCTCTGTCCCGTACGCAAGCGCTCCGACCGCCTGGGCGCCTCCCGCCTTGTAGATCCTGTCCGCGCCGGCTTCCTTCGCTGCGACCAACGTAGTCGCCGTTACCTTCCCGTCTTTTCCGGGAGGCGTAGTCATGATGATCTCGTCCACTCCTGCGACCTTGGCGGGCAGGATATTCATCAGGACAGAGGAGGGATACGCTGCCTTTCCTCCGGGCACATAGACGCCGACTCTGTGGAGCGCCGTTACCTTCTGCCCCAGGATCGTTCCGTCCGGCCTGCTGTCAAACCAGCTGTACTGCATCTGTTTTGCGTGGTAGGATTCGATATTTTTGAGCGCTCTTCTGATAACCCCGAGCAGTTCCTCTCCGACCTCGCGGTATGCCTCGTCGATTTCAGCCTCTGTCACGAGGATCGACGAAGCGTCCAGCCGCACACCGTCAAACTTCTCCGTATAGTCGAACAGCGCTTCGTCCTTGCGTTCCCTGACCGCGTCAAGGATCTCCCTGACACTCTGTTCATATTTCCCGTAGCTGCTGGGGCTGCGCTTCAGCAGATCCTCCAGCAGGTTCTTTTTCGTATTGTCATCCAGTTTCTCTATCCGCATTTTCCTATTCCTCCCTAAGCAGGCTTCTCAGATTATTGATCAGCTCCCGGATTCTCTCGTTCTCCATCCTCATGCTGACCGGGTTCACGATCATGCGCGCGGAGAGCGGACATACTTCCTCGAGCACTGTCAGTCCGTTCTCTTTCAGCGTGGAACCGGTTTCCACGATGTCCACGATGACCTCAGAAAGTCCCACGATCGGTGCAAGCTCGATGGAGCCGTGCATCTTAATAATCTCAACTGTCTGATGCTTTTTATTATAAAAATAATCCTTTGCGATATTCGGATACTTTGTCGCCACACGGATAAGCTCATGGTGCTTCAGAAGCTCCGCCGCGTCTTCATGGCCGCACACGCACATCCTGCACTTTCCGAATCCAAGGTCCAGCACCTCGTGTACCTTCCTGCCTTCTTCGATAATCGTATCCTTCCCGACAACGCCGATATCTGCGGCGCCGTACTCCACATAGGTCGGGACATCCGGTCCTTTGGCAAGGAAAAACTTCAGCTTCAGCTCATCGTTGACAAAAATCAGCTTTCTTGAGCTCTTGTCCTTCATTTCTTCGCAGGTGATCCCCAGCTTTTCCAGCATCTCAAGGGTCCTGTTCGCAAGCCGCCCTTTCGTGAGGGCAAATGTCAAATATCTCATAGTTCCTGCTCCTTTATCTGTGCTTTCTGGCGTCTGCTGTCTTCACCTCGCCTGTGCGCAGATTCACCATCTCTATCTTCAAGTCGTCTCTCAAATACAAAATACTTGCAATGGACGACCGCTTTCCGTAAGCTTCATATACTTCTCTCTCTTCCTCCGGCTCACGCTTGATCATCTCGATATTCTTCCCCTTGGAACGGAAAGTTCCTGCCAGGGAAACCGCCCATTTCTCTGTCGCTTCCGTGTAGACAAGAAGATTCCGCGTCCCTGTGCGGACCGTAATCTTCTGCCTGTTCAGCGCGCTCATCAGCTCATCGACGATAATTGCAAAACCGATGGACGGAGTGTTCTTTCCGAACTTTTCCAGCAGATGGTCATAACGGCCGCCTCTGACGACCGCGTCTCCGGTGCCGTATGTATATGCACGGAAAACAACCCCTGTATAGTAGCCGTAGCTTCCCATCATACTCAGATCAAACGTGATGTGGTCCTCCGCCTTGTACAGCTCCAGCAGCCTGTAGATCTGCTGAAGCCTTGAGATCGCAAGCCTTGCGTTCGCATTCGGTGCGATCCGGGAGGCTGTCTCGAGGATTTCCGGGCCTCCGATCAGTTCCGGCAGGAGGTGGAACGCCTCTTTCACACTGTCCTTCACAGCATGGTTATCCAGGATTTCTTCCACGCCGAAGTAATTCCTGTTGACGATGAGCGCACGGATCTCCTCCCGCTCCTCCTCTTCAAGCCCTGTTGCCTCAAGCAGGCTCTGGCTGAAATCCACGTGTCCGATATTAATCTGGAACTCCTTCAGCCCGGTCTTCTTCAGCCCGTCCACGACCATAGCGAGCATCTCCGCATCCGCCTCGATCGAGTCCAGGCCAATCAGCTCTGCGCCGAGCTGGGTATTTTCCTTCAGCCGTCCCTGGTAGCTTGTATGGTTGATGAATGTATTCCCCGCATAGCAGAGCCGGATTGGAAAATCTTCCGACTCAAAAAGGGTCGCTGCCGCCCGGGCCACAGAAGGCGTGATGTCCGGACGCAGCGCAAGGATATTCCCGTCTCTGTCAAAAAAGCGGTACAGCTCCTTTGTCGATGTGGAACCGATCTCCTTGCGGAATACATCGTCGTACTCGAATGTCGGCGTCTGTATATCCTGATAGCCGTACAGATGCAGCACTGTGCTCAGTGTCTTCTGTAAAGCAAGCTTTGTCTCGCATTCTTTATTGTAAATATCCCGGACTCCCTCTGGAGTGTGCAGTTTCTGTTCCATGTTCCAGTCCCCTTTCACTTTATCGTGCTAACACGCTAAAACCTTTTGTCATTATACGAACTTTCTTTCACTCTGTCAATCCCTGCAGTCCAAATCCTTCTGGATGAAGTCAAGATACGGGACGTAGCATCCGTTCTTAAGCTCCATGAACCAGCCCGGCTCCAGCTCTTCCAGGCGGAAGCTCTTCCTTCCGCCCTCTGCCGCCCTGTCCCAGAATTTCTTTATCTGCCTGTACCGCATATAGTAAAGCTCGTCTCTTGCACTGTAGTAGATCAGCAGGAAAGAGATACCGCCCTGCTTTTCGAACTTTTCCATAAAATCCATCTGATGCTCATGTACATTCTGCAGCGGAAATGTATCTGCGCTGCACTCCTTTGCGTCAAAACAGACCGGGATGCCCTGCACGGCGCCGATATAATCCACTGTGCTTATCTTGTCGAAATAAGCCAGCGTAATATGGCGGTGCTCCTTGTCGATCCGCACCGGGGTAATCGGCGTCGGTATCTTCTGGATCAGCGCAAGGCCCATTTCCCCGTAGCGCTCGTTCGTGCGGTTGACAAGTTCCTCCAGGGTGGAGCCCCGAAGTCCTCTTGAATTCCATGTCGCCATCTCACATCACCCCGCGGTCTCTGCAGATTTTTTCAAACAACGGCGGAACCGGAGCCTCGATCTCCCTGCCCGAGAGATAAGCAAGCGTTCCCCCGCATTCGGGAAAGCACAGCCTGCGGGCATGCAGAAGCTGGGAGGTAAGCCCGTATTCCTTCCGAAAACTCTCGTTCACCGCTCGGGAACCGTATTTGTAATCCCCGATAATAGGATGCCCCTCTGATGCAAGATGGGCGCGGATCTGATGGGTCTTTCCCGTGATCAGATGAACTTCGAGGAGAGTGGTCTCGTCCCGGCTCCTGACCGGGCGGTACTCTGTCTCGATGGGAACACTCTCACCGTCCGGGGCAGAGCGGACGGCCACCTTGTTCGTTTTTTCATCCTTTGACAGCCAGCCGCTGATCCGCCTCTTTTCTGTAACCGTCCCCGCCACAAGGCAGAGGTAATATTTCCGGATCGTCCTCTCCCGAAACATTCTGCTCAGCTCCTGCAGCGCCGCCAGCGTCTTGCCGGCAGCCACGATGCCGCTCGTATTCCGGTCGAGCCGGTTGCATACTGACGGGCGGAAGGATGCAAGCTCATCCGGGCGGATCTGCCCCGTCTTAAGAAGATAGGCGATCAAATGCTCTACAAGCGATACGTCCTTCTGCCCTGCCTTCTGCGAGAGCATTCCGACAGGCTTGTTTATAAAAATTGTATGCTTATCCTCATATAATATGTCCAGTTCAGCTTCTGCATTCCCGGCATAATCCTGCTTTTCCGAGAATTTTCCGATCGTCTCTTCCGAAAGAAAAAGCTTCACTGTATCGCCCTTTTTCAGCTGTTCGTTTCCCTGCGCCTTCTTCCCGTTCAGCGTGATATTCTTCTTGCGCATCATCTTGTAGAGAAAGCTTTTCGGCGCTCGGTTCATATATTTTAAAAGGAATTTGTCCAGGCGCTGCCCGGATTCATTTTCTCCTATCCTGATCTCTTTCATGTCATACTTCCTGTTCTATCATAAGATTTTCAACCAATGCGCCCCGCAGGCTGTCCCCCCGGATCAGCGGGGCTGCATCATTCTTAATATCAGGCTGTGGGGCACAAGCTTTGCCCCTAGAAACGCTGCGCGCATAGGGAGGCCGAAGATCGACAGGGATCTGCCGGCGCGGCTGTCTTTCAGCGCTCTGCGGACTACATCCTCTGCTTCTGCCATAGTCAGCTTTTTAAGCGGATTTGTCAGGCCGCCGCTGACAGAGAAGAACTCTGTATCCACCGGGCCGGGACATACTGCCGTCACACAGATTCCTTTTTCCCGCAGCTCTGCGCCCAGGCTCCTTGAAAAACTGAGCACGTAGGATTTTGTGGCGGCGTATACCGCGAACTGCGGCTGAGGGCAGAATGCCGCCGCAGACGCGAGGTTGACGATGCGGCTGCCTCTGCCCATACAGGGCAGGCAGAGCAGCGTTATCTTTGTCAGAGCGCGGCAGTTCAAATCTATCATATCTGTCTGCGCGCGTATATTCTCTGCCGCGACTGCCTCCACGCTGCCGGATTTTCCGAAGCCGGCAGCATTGACAAGCATGCGGATATCCGGGCGGGTCTCGGCAAGCGCTGCGGACAGGTCTTTATATATCTGTTTCTTTGTGAGATCCCCGCAGAAGATGCGAACCGGGAATCTGCTATTCTCTCCCAGTCCTTCCAGCCGTTCTCTTCGTCTGGCAATCACCCATATCTCGTCGAGAGATCTGTAAAAGTATCCGAGCTGACGGACAAATTCTCTTCCGATCCCGGAGGAAGCGCCTGTCACAACTGCAATTTTCATACTCATGTCCTCATTTCTTTTTATGGATGTTCCGTATCGTCCGTTTCTTTTTCAAAGAAGAAGCACCGGTGTTTGTCCGCTTTTTCTGAGGTATGCCCCTGTTCTGCGCCTCTCTGTTCTTTGCTTCTCTGTTCTGCGCCCCGCCCCTCGGACGGATCAGGCATTTTGGTCCGTATCCGACCAGATCCATCCTGCCGGCCTTCCGCAGCGCTTCCAGCACGAGATCGCAGAGTTTCGGGTTCCTGTACTGGATCAGCGCCCTCTGCATTGCCTTCTCATGGGGATCTTTCGGCACATAGACCGGCTTCATTGTCCTCGGGTCAAGCCCGGTATAATACATGCAGGTAGAGAGTGTGGACGGCGTCGGATAAAAGTCCTGCACCTGCTCCGGCATATACCCGAGGTCGCGGCAGTACTCCGCCAGCTCCACGGCTTCTTTCAGTCCAGAGCCCGGATGTGAGGACATCAAATAGGGGACGAGATACTGCTCTTTCTTCAGCCTTTCATTCATTCTGCTGAAACGGCGGCAGAACGTCTCATACACTTTATGCTCCGGCTTTCCCATGAGGGCAAGCACCGGCGCGCTGACATGCTCCGGCGCCACCTTGAGCTGTCCGCTGACATGGTACTCGCAGAGTTCACGCAGAAAATCCTGTTTTTTATCTGCAAGAAGATAATCGAAACGTATGCCCGAGCGGATGAACACTTTCTTGACGCCCGGGACTGCTCTCAGCTTTTTGAGCAGGCTCACGTAGTCGCTGTGATCCGCATCCAGGTTCCTGCACGGCTCCGGGAAGAGGCACTGACGGTTCCTGCACACCCCGTGCTCCAGCTGCTTTCTGCAGGAGGGATGCCGGAAGTTTGCCGTCGGTCCTCCCACATCGTGGACATATCCTTTGAAATCCTTCTCATGGGTGATCTTCTCTGCCTCTTTCAGAAGAGAATCGTGGCTCCGCACCTGAACGATCCTTCCCTGGTGGAAGGTCAGGGCGCAGAAGCTGCATCCGCCGAAACATCCCCGGCTGCTGGTCAGGCTGAAACGGATCTCGGCGATCGCAGGAACGCCGCCGGCCGCCTCATAGGACGGGTGGTATGTCCTCGTATAAGGAAGACCGTAGATGTCGTCCATCTCTGTCTGGGTCAGCGGCTTTGCCGGTGGATTCTGCACCACATAGAGATGATCCGAGTATGGCTCCGCAAGCCTTTTCCCATTAAATGCATCTGTGTTCAGATACTGGGTATAAAAGCTTTCCGCGTATTTTTTCTTCTCTCTCCTGAGTTCATCAAAAGACGGCAGAAGCTCCGCGTCATACACATCGTCCAAGGACTTCACCTTCACAGCCGTTCCGTCTATATAGGTGATCTGCTCTACAGGAAGCCCTGCGTCCAGCGCCTCTGCAATCTCAACGATCGAACGCTCGCCCATCCCGTATGAGATGATATCCGCGCCCGAATCCAGGAGAACAGACCGTCTGATATGGTCCGACCAGTAATCGTAGTGGGCAAGACGCCTCAGGCTCGCCTCGATGCCTCCCAGTATGACAGGCGTCTTCTTATAGGTCTGACGGATCAGATTTCCGTAAACGGTACAGGCACGGTCCGGACGCTTCCCCATCACTCCGCCGGGCGTATAGGCATCACTTTTCCGCCTTTTCCTGGAGACAGAGTAGTGATTGACCATCGAATCCATATTTCCCGCCGACACGAGGAACGCAAGCCTCGGTTCCCCGAAGATGCTGACGCTGTCCGGATCCCGCCAGTCAGGCTGCGAAATGATCCCCACCCGGTAGCCTTTTGATTCCAGGACACGGCTTATGACTGCATGTCCGAAGGACGGATGGTCCACATAAGCGTCTCCGATGACATAGACAAAATCCACCTGATCCCATCCGCGTTCTTCCATATCTTTCCTGCATACCGGCAAAAATCTCTGTTCCATTCTATCCCCTGCATCTTTCATAAGTATTGTCTCTGATCTCAAAATAATCATGGATGAAGTAATCTGCGAGGCGCTTCTTCTCCTCCTCGTCCCGCCTGGAAAACAGGTCGTCCACGGCGCAGACTTCCATTCCTGCATTCTTGCCTGCGCGGATGCCGTTGGGGACGTCCTCGAACACAAGGCACTCTGCCGGCCGCACACAGAGATCCTCCGCGACCTTCAAATAGACGTCAGGCGCCGGCTTTCCCGCCGACACCTCACAGGAGGTACGGACGGAATCAAAGTATCTTATCATCCCCTGCGCTTTTAAAGCTGCCTCTGCCAGCGAGCGGCTATTGCTTGTGGCAATCCCCAGGAGCACGCCGCTGTGCTTCATATCATCCAGAAACTCCATGGCGCCGGGCTTGGGAAACACTTTTGTCCTGTACAGCTCCATGGTCATCTCCTGCCACTCTGCCTTCACCTCTTCCACCGTGCGGCCGAGCGTTCGGAATGTATCGACGAAATACTGAGCCGTCTCTGTATAGCTCATTCCCTCGATTGCCTTGTGAAAATCTTCCGGCTGTGTCAGCCCGTATTTTTCCATATAGATTCGGTCCACCTCAGGCCAGATCCACATGGAGTCCACAAGAGACCCGTCCATGTCAAATATGACTGCTTTTTTCCCTTTTAACATAATGCTCTGACCTCTTCTTCCGTCAGTTTTCTGTATTCTCCGGGCTGCAGTTCTCTGTCCAGTACAAGGCTTCCCATGCGCAGGCGCTTCAGATAGATCACTTCGCCGCCTGCCGCCTGGAACATCCTCTTCACCTGGTGGAACCGCCCTTCCCGGATCACCAGCTCAATCTCGGAGATCTCTCCGCTGGAGAGCACCGTAAGCTCAGCCGGGAGCGTCGGCTTCTCATCGCCGATGTCCACTCCCTCCGCGAACAGCCGTACATGCTCTTCCGTGATCCTTCCTGCGACCTTTGCATAATAAACCTTGTCCACATGCTTCTTCGGAGACAGGAGCCGATGCGCCATCCCGCCGTCATTCGTGACAAGAAGAAGCCCTTCTGTATCCTTGTCCAGCCTCCCGACCGGAAAAAGATCCTTTCTCTGCCTGGCGTCGATCAGATCGAGGACGGTGCGCTCTGTTCTGTCCTCTGTAGCCGACACCACTCCCGCAGGTTTGTTCAGCATAAAATATTCATATTCCGTATATCCCAGCGGACTGCCGCGGAAGACTACGCTGTCCTTCTCGGTGTCGATCTTATCCTCAGGCCGCCTGGCCGGGGCTCCGTTTACCATAACGCTGCCCCCTGCGATCTCTCGTTTCACCTGGCTTCTCGTTCCGCATCCCATGTCCGCGAGATATTTATCCAGTCTGATCCTCATTGCGACTGCCACCGCCATCCCGGGAGATATTTATTCTTTAATGTCTGATTCACCAGCTTGCCGAACCCGAGGGGATACCCGTCCACACAGACAAGGTACCATCCTTTCTCCTTCGGCGATGTCAGATCCTCTGTGTCCAGAGTCTCGCCCTTCAGATATCTGATCACACGGGGATCCTGTGCCCGGAGATCCAGGGTGCGCCGATATTCGTCCTTCTTTAAGTTCATGGCAAATGCCTGGCTTGGCTCAAACCGGTTCTTTTTCAGTTCCCCGAGCAGGAGCCCTGTGCGGAGGAAGCGTATTCCCTTCAGATCAGGCAGATCCTCCGGCATATAGTACACTCTTCCTCCCCGGACTTCAATCCTCCCCGGATCCATCCTGCGGTCCACGTCTTCCAAAAACTCTTCCAGCTCCGGAGGAAGCTTTCTGCTCCTGCCGCCTGCCGATGTTCCGCGCGCGCCGCCGGCTTTCCCGCCTTTGCGGAGCAGAGCGAGAAAATGCCCCTCTCCACTCATCCGATGGGGGAATATACGCACCGTCCTGCGCAGCGCTTCGTCCTGTCTCTCTGCCGCTGCGGGGATTCCTTCCGAAAAGCCCTCATACCCTTCCATCTCACAGATCTCGAACTCCGGATATTCCTTGAGGAGATATTCGATCGTCTGCTCATTCTCCTTTGGAGAGAATGTACATGTGGAATAGAGCATCATCCCGCCGGGGCGGAGCATCTGCGCCGCCTGGGTGACTATGCTCCTCTGTATTTTTGAAAAATATTCCGGTCCATGCTCCTCCCATGCCCGCACCATCTTCCTGTCCTTTCGGAACATGCCTTCCCCGGAGCACGGCGCATCGATCAGGATCTTGTCAAAATACTCTCTGAAATACGGCGCAAGCTTTCCCGGTTCCTCGCTCAGCACAAGGACATTGCCGATCCCGAAGAGCTCCAGGTTCTTGAGAAGCCCTTTTGCACGGGAACTGCTCAGGTCATTGGCTGCCAGCACTCCCGTGCCGTTCAGCTTTGCCCCCAGCTCGGTCGCCTTACCGCCCGGAGCGGCGCACACATCAAGCACCCTGTCTCCCGGGTCCACGGGAAGGCGGTCCGCCGGCGTCATTGCGCTGGGCTCCTGCAGATAGTAAAGCCCTGCAAAATAATAGGGATGCTTTGCAGGCTGCACTGCATCCCCGTCATAATAAAAACCATTCCGAATCCACGGCACCGGCTCCAGCGGCCAGGGAGCGATCTTCAGGAAATCCTCCACAGAGATCTTCGCAGTATTCACCCGGAGCCCGTAATGTCTCGGCTCATCAAAGCACTTCAGATATTCCTTATATTCCTCAGGCCCTAAAAGGGCGCTCATTTCCTTTTCAAATTCTCTCGGTAAATTCATCTCATTTCCTCCATAAGTGCAATTATATCATGATTTCAAGACGCATAAAACCCCCTACCGGAAATTGCACCGCACCCTTCTGTCCTCGGCATACCGCAGCACTCCGTACGGATTTACGCTGACCTCGCGCCCATCCGGATAGAGATAGATCCCCATATGAAGGTGTACCGGAAAATTTCCGGTAGTTCCTTCCTCCCTGCTGTATCCGCTGTCCCCCATATAGCCGAGAAAATCGCCCGCCTTCACTTCATCTCCGACCTCGATATCCGCATAGGAGTCGAGGTGGGCATAGTAAAAATAAGCTCCCCGCTCTGTCTCGATTCCCAGGCGCCAGCCCCCAAGCTCCAGCCATCCCTTGTTCTTCACGGTTCCGTCTGTCATGCTGACGACAGGGTACAGTCCGCGCTCGTTGACCGCAGCCATAATGTCGGTTCCTTCATGTCCACGTTCGCCCTTGTAACTTCTCCCGAACATCCATGAATCCTCAAAGGTCACGGCCGCGTCGGACCGGTTGGACGGCTCCGCCACAGGGAAATACTCGACGTCATCCCATACCGCCCGGCAGGCGGCAGCGTATTCTGCCCATCCGTCCGCCGAACGCCATCTCTCCCTCTCCGCTCCGGCGGCATGCCCCGGAATTTCAGCGGCATCTCTCCCAAAGTCGCTCTCCAGCCAGTAGATGCCCAGCAGCTCTCCCGGCTCGCCGCACTCTCTTGCCATATCCAGCGCCTCTTCGCTGACAGGCTGGCTGCGGAAGTCCGCCGAGAACACGAGATCACTTGTCAGCCTGCTGATTTCGCTCAGGCTCTGCAGCTTCGGGATATGGATTCCGGCGAATAAAGCGAGCAGGAACAGTATAAAAAAATACCGCAGTTTTATTGATCGGCTGATATCCCGTCCCAAAGAAATCTCCTTTTTCTTTTACTATATGAGCTGCTCATAAAAAGAATGTGCTCGTCATATAACTGGAGTAACGATGCTTAAAAGGCAGGAGCCTCCATGAAACATTTTCCGGCGGGGATCTTTGTCACCGCACTCTTTACGGCAATGCTTGTCTTTCCGCAGGCAGTATTCAGCGGGGCGGAGGAAGGCCTCCTCCTCTGGTTTCAGATTATCTTTCCCACCCTTTTTCCCTTTCTTGTCGTAACCAGCCTTCTGCTGTCCTCCGGCGGCCTGGATCTGATCGCCCGTCTTTTCGGCGGCCTGTTCCGGAGGATCTTCCGGGTGACGAAGAACGGGGCATTCGCTGTACTCGCCGGATTCCTCTGCGGCTATCCTATGGGCGCCAAGGTTACTGCCGATCTTCTGCGGGCTCAAAAGATCTCCAGTGAGGAAGCAAGGTATCTTCTCTCCTTCTGCAACAATACAAGCCCTGTTTTCATCATCAACTTTATCGTATGGAAAACGTTCGGCGAGGAAAGTCTGCTGATTCCCACGCTGCTCATCCTGATCGCTTCTCCCGTTCTGATGAGCTTCATTTTCCGCAGGCTCTATCTCAATGGCATGAGCCGCTTTCCGGAGCCGTCAGCCGGCCTGAAAGAAAAAAGGACACGGTTCGACTTCTCCGTGCTGGACTCCTGCATGATGAACAGTTTTGAGGCGATTGTAAAGGTGGGCGGGTATATTATCCTGTTCTCTGTCATTCTTTCCCTGATAAAAGAACTGTCCGGGCAGAATGGCGTCCTGATGGCTGCCGCTCCGGCTCTGGAAGTCACAAACGGGATCCTTCTTCTGAACAGTTCCGTCTCTGACCCGGGGCTGCGCTATGCGGCGATCCTCGGGCTCACTTCCTTCGGCGGTCTCTGCTCCGCCGCTCAGACGCAGTGTATGCTGGAAGGGACAGGGCTGTCCGTTATCCCCTATATCATAGAAAAACTGGCTGCCTCAGCGGCAGCCAGTCTTTTATCATTTCTTTATCTTGCTCTGTTTTCGCCTTTTCACTAGTCGATGTCATTCTGCGGGTGATATCCGTCATTGTCCTCGTCCGGGATCTCAAGCTCCGCCCTGTTGGAGCGCACCGTATCATAACACTCCTGCAGTGAGTGAATCAGCCCGTCATATTTTGTCGTATAACTGTCAAGCGTATGACCGATAATGCTCTCCGCATTGGCGAGAAGATCATCCGTATACTGGATCGCGCCGATTCGGATGGCATTGGCGTCCGCCGTTGCATTATCAAGGATCTCCTGTGCCTGCGCTGTAGCCTGTGTCACGATCTCATTCGCCTGCGCATACGCCTGCTGCATGATCTCATGCTCGCTTACGAGCTCTGTCGTCTGTACCTGCGCCTCCTCGATCATGGCGTCCGCCTTTGCCTTCGCATCTGCCAGAATGGCGTCTCTGTTGGCAATGATCTTCTGGTAGCGCTTGATCTCATCCGGGGTCTTCATGCGGAGCTCCCTTAAAAGCTCGTCCAGACGCTCCTTATTCACAATGATCTTTGTCGTGGATAACGGCTGGAACTTGCAGTCCCTGTCGATATATTCCTCGATCTCTTCAATAATCTGTTCAATACGGCTGCTCATTGTTACACTCTCCTTTTTGTATTCATCTTTTTCTTAAGTTCTTCAGCGACTGCTTCCGGCACAAACTGTGATACATCTCCCCCAAAAGCAGCGATCTCCTTTACCGTAGTCGAACTCAGATAAGAATACTCGATACTTGTTGTCAAAAACATGGTCTCCACATTGGAAGCCAGTTTATGATTTGTCTGTGACATCTGAAGTTCATACTCAAAATCCGTGATCGCCCGCAGTCCCCTGATGACAATGTCGGCGTCCATCCGTGATGCAAAATCAACAAGAAGTCCGTCGAAAGGCACGATTCTCACGTTTGACAGATCTTTCGTCACTTCCTCTAACATTTTAACACGTTCTTCCACAGAAAACAACGGCATTTTCGCCTTATTATTCAATACTCCGACGATTAATTCATCCACTATTTTCGCTGATCTGACTATGATATCATAATGTCCGTATGTAACCGGGTCGAAGCTTCCCGGATAGACCCCTCTTAACATATCTCTTCCTTTCCTGCCTTTTCTAAAAAAACATGCTTGTTTGTCTTATAGACTTTCTCTCTCACGATGGCAAAGCCTAAATCTTCTGCATAAGAAAAATCCGTGTTCTTCGACGCTTCCACGATAATAACCGTATCTTCATACACAAGCTCTGATTCCGCAAGGTACTCCAGCACCCTGCGTTCCAGCCCCTTGTCATACGGCGGATCCATGAAGATAAAATCGAAGACCTTCTCTCCTTCCATCTGGTACAGGGCGGCCATCACGTCGCGCGTCACGGTGACCGCTCTCTGCGCCAGCCTGGTGAACTTCAGATTCTCTTTGACCACCGCCATCGCCTTTGGATTCTTCTCTACGAATACTGCCTCCCGCGCGCCGCGGCTCAGCGCCTCAATGCCGATGCCGCCGCTCCCGCTGAAAAGATCGAGAAAGATGCAGTCGTACATGCCGGGACCGATCATATTGAACAGGGTTTCCTTAATCCTGTCCGTTGTCGGTCTCGTATCCATTCCCTCAAGCGTCTTGAGATGAAGTCTTTTTGCGCTGCCTGCGATCACTCTCATAAAACGGCACCTCTCTTCCACTGGCTATGCTGATAACTATGCTGAATTTTAGCAGAAAAAAGCACTCAGGTCAATCCCGAGTGCTTTTTCCGTTTCGGACAAAACTTTTTTCGGCTGCTGCAAGCTTTTTACTTGCCGGCCATCTGTTTCTCCTGCTGTTCGATCATTTTCTTGACCATATATCCGCCCACAGATCCGTTCTGTTTGGAGGTAAGGTCGCCGTTGTATCCGTCAGATAACGGTACTCCGAGCTCGTTTGCCACCTCATACTTGAATTTGTCCAGAGCGCTCTTTGCCTCGGGCACTGCTGCTCTGTTAGATGAACGACTTGCCATGATCATTTCCTCCTTCTGCAACTTTGTAACGTTTCCGCTACTTTTCTTGTGTTTTTGTAACGCATCTCCCGGCCGCTTCTGCATGTATCCGGCTGTTCTGACGAGTATTCTTCCCGTCTTCGCGGCCGATACTGTGCGTCTGCTTCCGCTCGTCTGTGTTACACTGATAGTATATGGAGGAAGCAGACTTTTACTCTGGAAATTCATAGCAATTTTTATCAGTTTCCTGCATTCAGGCTACAGTGTCGCCTCCAGATTCTGATCTGTGATATACCGCTCAAGAGCGGCTGAGAGCTTCTTGTTTTCCGGGGAACTCAGCTCCGGATCTGCCCGGAGTATCTCTCCTGCAGCCTCCGCGGCCTGCCGCAGTATCGAAGAATCCTGGAATACGTCCCCAAGCTTGAAATTCATAAGCCCGCTCTGCCTGATGCCGAACAGATCCCCCGGTCCTCTCAGGCGCAGGTCTTCTCCGGCGATAAAGAATCCGTCGTTTGAGCGGTTCAGTATGTCCAGACGTTCCTTTGTCTCTTTTGCTTTTGATCCGGTCATGAAAATACAGTAGGACTGATACTTTCCGCGCCCCACGCGCCCACGCAGCTGATGGAGCTGTGCCAGCCCGAACCGCTCGGCGTTCTCGATCATTATGACCGATGCGTTGGGAACGTCTATCCCGACTTCGATCACAGTAGTAGATACGAGGATCTGGATCTCATTTTTCCCGAACGCGTCCATGATCTCGTCCTTCTCCTGCTGCTTCATCCTTCCGTGAAGGCATCCGACGCGCACCTGTCCGCCCATGGCTTCCGCAAGCATCTGCGAATAGTCAAGCACATTCTCCGCGTCAAGCGCCTCGCTCTCTTCCACCATCGGGCAGATCACATAGCACTGGCGCCCTGCCGCCGTCTGCTTTCTCATAAATTCATACGCGGTCTTTCTATAGCTTGTATCTACGACACAGTTTTTGATCGGCAGCCTGTTCTTCGGCATCTCGTCGATCACTGAGATATCCAGGTCGCCGTAGAGGATGATCGCCAGCGTCCTGGGAATCGGCGTCGCGCTCATAACAAGGATGTGCGGAGTATTTCCCTTACCCGCCAGAGCTTCCCTCTGCTTTACTCCGAATCTGTGCTGTTCATCCGTGACGACGAGAGCGAGATTTTTGTAGACCGCTTTTTCCTGGATAAGGGCATGCGTTCCTATGATAATCGAGCTCTCTCCGCTTTCAATCCGCCCGTAAGCCTCCTTTTTCTGTTTCGCTGTCATAGAACCGGTCAGCAGCTCTGCCTTCAGCGGAAGGCCGTACTTGTCAAGCATGCCCGAGATATTCTCAAAATGCTGTCTCGCCAGCACCTCTGTCGGGGCCATCAGCGCGCCCTGGCAGCCGTTCAGCCCGGCAAGCAGGAGGGCAAGGAAGGCAATGACTGTCTTGCCTGAGCCCACGTCTCCCTGGACCAGCCTGGACATGACATGGCCGCCCTGCATATCCGCCTTTATCTCCTTCCACACCCTTCTCTGCGCCCCGGTGAGGCTGTAGGGCAGCGCCTCGAGGAAGCGCCCGATCTCCGGCTGATCCCGGAGGACGAATCGGTTTTCCGCGCGGTTCTCTTCGTCTCTCAGCCGCCGCAGCGAAAGGACGAATACAAGAAATTCTTCAAAGACAAAACGCCGCCTTGCCTCGGCAAATTCATCTTTTCCATCAGGAAAATGCATTTTTGCGACCGCATTTTCATAGGGCATAAATCCGTACATCCGCACCAGGCTTTCCGGCAGAATATCCTGTCCTGCATCCACACAGCCAAGCGCCTGGCGCACTGCTTTTATAACCGTATTGTTGCTGAGTCCCGCCGTAAGGGCGTAGACCGGCTGCATGGTATTTCTCTTCTCTTCGTACTTGGAAGACGGACAGTAGATATCCGGATGCTCCATGACAAGCCCGTCTCTTCTACGCACGATCCTTCCCCGCAGTGTAAGAGGACCTCCCTTTGCAAGCGTATTTCTCAGAAAGGGCATCCTGAACCAGATCACCTTCAGCGTTCCGGTAAGGTCTTTGAGATACAGTGTCGTCACCTGCATATTCCGATTCCCCGACACCTGGATTCGGCCGAACACAGCGCCTGTCACCGTGCAGATCCGCCCTTCGCAGGCTTCTGCAATCGGAACCGGGTCCTCAAATATCTCATAAGACCTGGGATAATAACGGATAAGCCCGCCCACTGTGCGCACGCCGATCTTCTCGAACAGCTTTTCTGTTTTCTCGCCTATCCCTTTCAATTCACTGATTTTTGATCTTTCATTCATGCTCTTCTCCCTGAAAATTTGTCTTGTCTTGAAAATCGAGCAGGAGGAAATTTCTCTGATTAAGAAATTTCCTCCTGTTCTATTCCACTTTATTCTACAGAAACAACATAATAGTAGATCGGCTGGCCTCCGGAGTGCAGGTCAACGTCCGCATCCGGATACAGCTCTGCCACTGCCTCCGCAAATCTCTCGGCATCTTCTGCTAAAACATCCTGTCCGTAATACATGCTGATCAGTTCTGTATCTTCGTCTACCATTGCCTCCAGCATCTCTTTTGTCGTCTCTTCCACGGACTGGCCGACTGAGAGTATTCCCTGATCTCCGATTCCCATGATATCTCCTTCATGGATCGTCTTATCATCAATATGAGTATCACGCACCGCATAGGTTACCTGACCTGTCTTGACGTTTTTGATCCCTTCCTCCATAGTCTCCAGATTCGTGTCGACGTCCGCCTCCGGCATATAATTGATCACGGCTGTGATTCCCTGAGGAACCGTTTTTGTCGGGATCACAAGGATATCCTTGTCCTTTGTCAGAGACCGCGCCTGGTTTGCCGCAAGAATGATATTTTTATTGTTCGGCAGGATAAAGATATGATCCGCATTGACGTTATCAATCGCAGTCAGCATATCATCTGTGCTCGGATTCATCGTCTGGCCGCCTTCAATGATATAGTCTACGCCGAGTTCGCGGAAGATCTCGTTCATCCCGTCTCCGATCGATACAGCAATAAATCCGACCTGTTTCCTTGGCTCTTTCTTCTTCATCTGAGCTTTCTTCGCCGCCTGCTCCGCAGCCGTCTTCTCTGCATCTTTGATCAGCTTCTCCTGATGCTCCTCGCGCATGTTGTCGATCTTCATCCGGGAGAGCTGTCCGTATGTCAGCGCCTTCTGGATCGCCAGGCCCGGGTCGTTGGTATGCACATGGACTTTTACCACGTCCTCGTCCGCCACACATACGATCGAATCACCGATAGATTCCAGATACGCCTTAAAGTCGGCCTCATCCTTCTCTGTAAACTGATTTTCCGTCATAATGATAAACTCCGTGCAGTATCCGAACTTGATATCTGCCTCAGCCTGCTGAGACGGCCTCACCATCTTAGTGCCTGCGCTTGCCTCGATCGCTGTATAATCTACTTCTTTTCCCTGGAATGCGTCAAATGCGCCATGGAGGACTTCAATCAGTCCCTGTCCGCCGGAATCGACTACGCCCGCCTCTTTCAGCACCGGGAGCATCTCCGGCGTCTGCGCGAGAACTTCTTCTGCATATTTGATGACTTCTGAGAGGAAGAGCTCAAGATCCTCCGTTGTCTCTGCCATCTCCTGCGCTTTCTGTGCAGCGCCCTTTGCGACAGTAAGAATCGTACCTTCCTTCGGCTTCATGACCGCCTTATATGCTGTCGCAGTCGCACGGTCGCATGCCCTCGCCAGGACAGCGGCGTCGATTTCCTGGTACTCACGAATTTCCTTTGTGAACCCGCGGAGAAGCTGGGAGAGGATAACGCCGGAATTTCCTCTCGCCCCCCTGAGGGATCCGGAAGAAATTGCTTTAGAGATCGATACCATATCCGGATTTTCCAGAGCGCTGACCTCTTTTGCAGCCGACATGATCGTCAGCGTCATATTCGTTCCCGTATCTCCATCCGGTACAGGAAATACATTCAGTTCGTTAATGTATTCTTTTTTTGCTTCCAGATTTGCCGCTCCGGCAAGAAACATCTTCTGAAGCATCTCCGTATTTATCGTTTTAACAGCCACGACAAGATCCTCCTTAATCTATCACTCTCACACCTTCTACGAAGATGTTTATTTTATCTACCGTCATACCGGTAAATTCTTCCACCTTATATTTGACGCTGCTCATAAGGTTGTCAGAAACAGAAAGAATATTTACCCCATATGAGACAATAACATGAAAGTTTAAGGTAAGAACATTCTCGTCCGAAATCTCGACCTGGATGCCATGTGTAAGGCTGTCTCTCTTAAGAAGACGTACCAGTCCATCCTTCATATTGACTGCAGCCATACCGACGATGCCGAAACACTCGACTGCGACTGAGCCGGCATATTTTGCGATTACTTCCGGGTTAACCGTTATGATTCCAAGATCCGTGCTCATACTTCCCTTCATCTTATATTACCTCCAGTTCTGTAATGGATTTTGCCATAAATAACATGCTTATTATACTATTAGTTTGTAGATTTTACAATATGGATTCAGTTTTTTTAAAAAATACTTGCAATAAGAAAATCTTTCTGCTAGAATATCAGTGTTATGAGTCTATATGACCAGTTCAGATGGTTAGGAGGTGCAGTCATGGCTAAATGTGCTATTTGTGAAAAGGGTGCTCATTTCGGTAATAATGTAAGCCACTCTCATAGAAAAACACCAAAAATGTGGAAATCAAATGTGAAGTCCGTCAGAGTAAAAACAGAAGGCGGCTCCAAAAAAATGTACGTTTGTACATCCTGCTTAAAATCAGGACGCGTAGAACGTGCATAATAGTTTGAACCTGCAGAGAAAGAAATAA
>CALWQS010000002.1 GCA_944383745.1 uncultured Mediterraneibacter sp.
CTCACACTCATCCGGTCAGCGGAAAGTCTTCCACCAGAACGATTCGGTTGTTTTATACTTTGTCCAAGGCAGAACTTCCTGCACAAACTCGGAAATTTAAAACGGAAGAGAAGACGGAACCTCAGCTCGTCCGGACTCTCCTGCGGATTTTACGCATGATCAGGGCTGGCGGCAACACAAAATGATTGATAATACTTCAAAACAAACCAAAACAGTTCCGGCTCCGCCTCCGTTCTTAAATTCCCGGGATTGCCGCGTAAACTTCCGGGTGGGTAAGAGCAGAAACCGGCAGGGCGGGATTCGGCTGTCTTTCTGAGAGGAGGGGCGGGGGATCCTGGCGACTTTGGAGAAGGGTTTAGAAAAACTTAAAGCTCCGGAGGATGGCGTTAATCCGAAAAACAATACTGTTTGAGCGTCAGCGAGTTGTATTGTTTTTCGGATTGCTCTTAGCCATCCTTCGGAGCTTTTAGCTTTTCTTACCCTTCGGAACGGAGCCCGGAGCCCCTGCCCCTCCTCTCAGAATACGTCTTCGACTCTCATCTCCGCCCTGTCGGTTTCGTACGTTGATCCATCCAGAAGTTTCCGTCGGCAAACCCGAATTTAGTCCTCATCTTCTGTCTGAACGGAGTAGGTCTGTCTCTTTCTTGCCATCTCGTCGCTCTCGAGATATTCGTCGTAGGTGGTGATCTTATCGATGAGATGGCCGCCTGGTACGATTTCCATGATGCGGTTTGCGGTCGTCTGCACGATCTGGTGGTCTCTGGACGTGAAGAGCAGTACGCCCGGGAACTTGATCATTCCGTTGTTGAGTGCGGTGATCGCCTCCATGTCGAGATGGTTGGTAGGCTCGTCCAGCAGAAGGACATTCGCCCCGGAGATCATCATCTTGGAGAGAAGGCAGCGGACCTTTTCGCCTCCGGACAGCACCTTGAGACGCTTCACGCCGTCCTCGCCGGAGAAGAGCATTCTTCCGAGGAAGCCGCGGACATAGGTGGCGTCCTTGTTTTCGGAATACTGAGTGAGCCACTCTGTGATTGTGTAGTCGCTGTCGAACTCACCGCCGAAATCCTTCGGGAAATACGCCTGAGATGTTGTGATTCCCCATTTATAGGTTCCCTCGTCTGGTTCCATCTCGCCGATGAGGATCTTGAACAGGACTGTCTTTGCGAGCTCATTGCTGCCGACAAAGGCAACCTTGTCGTCGTGTCCGAGCGTAAATGAGATGTTGTCCAGTATCTTTTCGCCGTCGATGGTCTTGGAGAGGCCTTCCACAGCGAGCACCTCGTTGCCGATCTCGCGGTTCGGGCGGAAGTCGATGTACGGATATTTCCTGCTGGAGGGCTTGATCTCATCCAGCTGGATCTTTTCCAGGGCGCGCTTCCTTGAGGTCGCCTGCTTGGATTTGGAAGCGTTGGCGCTGAAACGGGAGATAAATTCCTGCAGTTCCTTGATTTTTTCTTCTTTCTTTTTATTGGCTTCTTTCATCTGGCGGATCAGGAGCTGGCTCGACTCATACCAGAAGTCATAGTTTCCGGCATAGAGCTGGATCTTTCCGTAATCGATATCCGCGATCTGTGTACAGACCTTATTGAGGAAGTATCGGTCGTGGGAGACAACGATGACGGTATTCTCGAAGTTGATCAGAAATTCCTCAAGCCATGCGATGGCGTCCAGGTCCAGATGGTTGGTGGGCTCGTCGAGCAGAAGGATGTCCGGGTTCCCGAACAGCGCCTGTGCGAGCAGGACCTTGACTTTCTCCGGTCCGGTCAGGTCTTTCAGATATTTATAGTGAAGGTCCGTTTCTATCCCGAGCCCGTTCAGCAGAGCCGCAGCGTCAGATTCCGCTTCCCAGCCGTTCATTGTGGCAAACTCTGCCTCCAGCTCGCTGGCTTTGATTCCGTCTTCATCTGTAAAATCTTCCTTTGCGTAGATGACCTCTTTCTCCTTCATGATCTCATAGAGGCGCGCATTTCCCATAATAACGGTATCCAGCACCGGATATTCATCGTATTTGAAATGATCCTGCTGAAGAAAAGAGAGACGCTGGCCGGGAGTGATGCTGATATCGCCCTGCGTAGGCTCGAGCTGTCCTGAGAGGATTTTCAGGAAAGTAGATTTGCCTGCACCGTTGGCGCCGATCAGACCGTAACAGTTCCCTTCCGTGAATTTAATGTTGACTTCTTCAAACAGCGCTTTTTTTCCGACGCGCAGTGTAACGTTGTTTGCACTAATCATTCTGTATTCTCCTTAAAATTGAATCATATTGAAAACGGATGCCCGCTCTGCGCAAAAGAGACATGCACGGGACATCCGGGAGCACCAACGCCTATATTAACACGGCACGCCAGACATGGCAAGGTTTGGTTTGGAAAGTTTGTAAAGTTTCTAAAATCGGTTTGCGAACAGGGAAAAACGTTATATAATACGAGTATCGGGTGCTGTGGGAGCACTCGGAAATCAGCGCAAAGAGAGGATGAGACCATGGATATAAAAAAGGCTACAATGGTGCTGGAGGGCGGCGCCACAAGAGGTGTATTTACATCCGGCGCCCTGGATCTGCTGATGGAAAAAGGGATTTATACATCTCATGTCATCGGCGTCTCGGCGGGGGCGTGCAATGCACTGAGCTATGTGTCAAAACAGCCGGGGAGGACCCGCGACTGCATGATCCCAAAGGATAAAAGCGGAAATTACTATTACGGGCTGCGGGATTTTGTGAAGGAAAAGAGTATCATGAACATGGATCTGATTTTCGATAAATTTCCGAATGAGCTGATCCCCTTTGATTTTGATACGTATTTTAATTCTGAGACGGAGTGTGAGCTGGTCATAACAAACTGTCTGACGGGAAGAGCAGAATATATGACGGAGCGGAGCGAGAGAGAACGCCTCATGAAGATGTGCAGGGCATCCTGCAGCATGCCGCTGCTTACTCCCATTGTCAATATAGACGGCGTTCCCTATCTCGACGGCGGGCTTGCGGATTCGGTGCCGGTCAGGAGGGCGCAGAAGCTCGGGAACGAGAAGATTATCGTGATCCTGACAAGGAATGCCGGATACCGGAAGAAGACGATTTCCAAAGGGCTCGAGAGGATCTATCGGAGAGCATACCGCTCTTATCCGAACCTGGTGAGGACGATCCTGCGCAGGAGCTTTGAATATAACAAGACGATGAACCAGCTGGATCAGATGGAGAAGCGCGGAGAGATCTTTATTCTGCGGCCGCATGTGAAGCCTGTGGCGCGTCTCGAGAAAAACAAAGAGACGCTCCTGGCGTTCTATGAGCACGGCTACAGCCTGATGGAGCGCAGACTGGACGACCTGCTGGAGTATCTTGAGCGGTAGAAGAGGAGGGAAAGATGACGGGAACGGAAGTTTTGGACTACACACAGAACCGGGAGCTGTCATGGCTCAGATTTAATCAGCGTGTTCTGGAAGAAGCGCGGGACGAGTCAGTCCCCCTTATGGAGAGGATGAAATTCGTCGCCATCTTTACGAGCAATCTCGACGAGTTTTTCATGATCCGTGTGGGAAGCCTGTATGATATGACCGCCGCAGACGGAAAAAAGGCGGATATCAGGTCCGGTATGACTCCGAAGCAGCAGCTCGAAGCGATCTACCGGACAGTGGCCCCGCTCTATAAGGAAAGGGATAAGACATATTCGGAAATCAAAAAGCAGCTGAAGCCTTATGGAGTCTGCGGGCTGGACTTTAAGGAGCTTGAGCAGTCAGAGAAAAAGTATGTGAAGAAATATTTCAGGGAACAGGTTCTGCCGGTATTGTCTCCGCAGATCGTGGACGCGAACCACCCGTTCCCACATCTGCTTAACAAAGAGATCTATGTGGTGGCAAACCTGAAGATGGGCGGAAAGACTATGCTGGGGATCGTGCCGGTGCCGCAGTACATTTCAGATATCCTTTATCTGCCCGGGCATGATATCCGCTATATCCGGATGGAAAAGGTCATTACAGAGTATCTTGAGATTGTATTTGACCAGTATCAGGTGTCGGATAAAAACTATATCTGTGTGACGAGAAATGCGGATATCTCACCTGATGACGAAGCCTTTGATGACAATGAAGACTTCCGGAATATCATGCAGGAGACGCTGCACAAGAGAAGGCGGATGGCGGTAGTGAGACTGGAGACTGCCAGCCCCCTTGGAAAAGAGATGGAAAAATACTTCTGCGACAGGTTTAAGATCCAGCCGGAATGCATTTTCCGGACAAAGATGCCGATGAAGCTCGCTTACATGTTCGGCATTGCAGACAAACTGCCCGAGTCTATGAAGAGATCCCTGATCTACGAGCCCTTCACGCCGCAGCCTGCCGCCATGCTTGCGCCGGGCAGCGTGATGGAGCAGGTGAAGAGGAAGGATGTGCTCCTCTCGTATCCGTATGAGAGCATGGAACCGTTCCTGCAGCTGATCAAAGAGGCTGCCTCAGACCCGGATGTCATGACGATCAAGATTACGATCTACCGGCTTGCGAAGAAAGCCCGCCTGGTGGAATACCTGTGCGCTGCGGCGGAGAACGGAAAAGAAGTGACCGTGCTGATCGAACTGCGGGCGAGATTCGACGAGCAGAACAACATCGAATGGTCCGAGCGGATGGAAGAAGCAGGATGCCGCGTGCTTTACGGATTCGAGGGATATAAGGTCCACTCAAAGATCTGCCTCATTACATATAGAAGCAGGAACGAGATCAGGTATATCACGCAGATCGGCACTGGAAATTATAATGAGAAAACCGCAAAGATGTACACGGACTATTCCCTCATGACGTCCAGCCAGGAAATCGGCGAGGATGCGGCCGTGTTTTTCAAAAATATGTCTATCGGCAATCTGCAGGGAGAATACCGCTGCCTGATCGTATCGCCTTCGAGCCTGAAGCAGAAGGTCCTGGCGCTCATGGATGAGGAGATCAGAAAGGGAGAGAACGGCAGGATTTTGATGAAGATGAACTCTGTGACGGATATGGATTTTATCCGCAAGACCGCTGAGGCGTCCCAGGCAGGCGTGAAGATCGACCTGATCGTCCGCGGGATCTGCTGCATCCTTCCGGGGATACCGGGAAAGACGGAAAATCTCCGCGTGACCAGCATCGTAGGCAGGTTCCTGGAGCATCCGAGGGTATTTATCTTCGGCAGCGGGCAGGAGGCGAAGGTCTATATCGGATCTGCGGATATGATGACACGCAACACAGAGAAGAGGGTAGAGGTCGCGTGCCCGATCTATGACGAGACGATCAGAAGACGGCTGAAACACTGCATGAAAGTGATGCTCTCAGATAATCTGAAGGCGAGGGAGATGATGCCGGACGGAACCTACAGGAAGAAGGAATCCGGCGGAGAAATGTCAGACGCCCAGGCTGTATTCATGCAGGAAGCGCTCAATGCCCGAAGGCCCGCGGCGGAAAAGAGGGCGAAGGAAGGACTTCTGCAGAGAGTGCTCGGCCTGTTCCGGAGACAGCAGTAAAAAATAGTGAGAAAAATCAGGAGGAGACAATGGATAAACTTACAGTAAAACAGTTTGGAACGACAGAAAACGGCAGAAAGGCCCGGCTGTACACGATGAAAAACGACGCAGGGACAACGGTGTCTGTGACGGATTACGGCGCGGCCCTGGTCAATGTGATAGTGAAAGGACAGGACGGAATCCCTTTGGATGTCGTGCTCGGCTATGACGATGCCGCAGGCTATGAGAGAGGCGGAGCATCGATCGGTGCTACAGTAGGAAGAAGCGCCAACAGGATCGGCGGCGCGCAGATCGAGATCGGCGGGAAAACCTACAGCCTGGAGAAAAACGACAACGGGAACAATCTCCACAGCGGACCTGACTATTACAACAAGCGCCTGTGGGAAGTGGCGGAAAACGGTGATGATCATGTGACATTCCTTCTTCACAGCCCGGACGGCGACCAGGGATATCCCGGAGCTCTGGATATGTATGTGACATACAGCCTGGATGAGGACAATATGCTTACGATCCACTATGAGGCTGCGCCGGATCAGGACACGGTCATCAATATGACAAACCACAGCTATTTCAACCTGAACGGGCATGACAGCGGAAGTGTGCTGGATCATACGGTTATGCTGGCAGCTGACGCGTTTACCCCCGCCGATGAAGAGTCCATTCCGACCGGCGAGATCCGCCCGGTTGAAGGCACTCCTATGGATTTCAGGACGGCGAAGAAGCTGGGGGAGGAGATCGGCGCTGACTATGAGCCGCTGCGCTTCGGAGGCGGTTACGACCACAACTGGGTATTGAAAAATGAAAACGGATTTGATAAAGTAGCAGAAGTGACGGCTGACAGGAGCGGAATCCGGATGGAAGTCTGGACGGATCTGCCGGGCGTACAGATGTACACGGCAAATTTCCTTGACAATGAGCCGGGAAAAGACGGGGCGGTCTACGAAAGCCGCAGCGCGGTCTGCCTGGAGACACAGTATTATCCGGACGCCATTCACCACGACAATTTCCCGGGGCCCGTCTGCCGCAGAGGTGAGAAGTACGACACCCGGACGGCTTACCGCTTTGTGCCGTGCAAGTAAAGCAGGAACAGGACAGACAGTAACGACTTTATGGGAAAATCATTATATATCGCAGAGAAGCCCAGTGTGGCGCAGGAATTTGCGAAAGCTTTAAAACTGAATACAAAGAGACGGGACGGTTATCTGGAGGCGGAAGAGGCGGTCGTGACATGGTGCGTCGGCCATCTTGTCACGATGAGTTATCCGGAGGAATATGATCCGGCGCTGAAGCGCTGGAGCCTGGATACCCTTCCCTTTATTCCTTCCGAGTTTAAATACGAGATCATCCCCGGCGTGGCGAAGCAGTTCCAGATCGTCAGCGGGCTGCTCAACCGGGATGACGTGGACACGATCTATGTGTGCACGGACTCGGGGCGGGAGGGGGAATATATTTACCGCCTTGTAGAGCAGGAGGCGCATGTCAGAGGGAAAAAACGGCGGAGAGTATGGATTGACTCGCAGACAGAGGAAGAGATCCTGAGAGGAATCAGGGAGGCGAAGGATCTGTCTGAATATGACAATCTGAGCGCGTCCGCATATCTGAGGGCAAAGGAAGACTACCTGATGGGGATCAACTTTTCCCGCCTGCTCACGCTGAAGTACGGGAACAGTATTTCCTCCTATCTGCACACGAAATACGCCGTGATTTCGGTGGGCAGGGTGATGACCTGCGTGCTGGGCATGGTCGTGCGGAGGGAGCGGGAGATCCGCAGCTTTGTCAAGACTCCGTTTTACCGTGTGGTGAGCGCCATAGACGCGTCAGGCCATGCATTTGAGGGCGAATGGCGTGCGGTGCAGGGGTCAAAGTATTTTGAATCCTTTGACCTGTACAAGGAAAATGGCTTCAAGGAGAGAGAAAAAGCGGAGGAGCTGATCCGTTATCTGAGCGAGGAATCTCCGATACTGTGCGAGATCCGCTCTATCGAGAAAAAGAAGGAGAAGAAGAACCCGCCGCTTTTGTATAATCTGGCAGAGCTTCAGAATGACTGCTCCAAGCGGTTTAAGATCAGCCCGGACGAGACGCTGCGGATCGTACAGGAACTGTATGAGAAGAAGCTGGTGACCTATCCGAGGACAGACGCGAGAGTGCTCTCCACTGCGGTGGCGAAGGAGATCACACGCAATCTGAACGGGCTGTCAAAATACCCGATGGCCGCGCCGTACCTGCAGGATATTCTCGGCTTCGGCAGCTATAAGAACCTGGCGAAGACACGATATGTGAATGACAAACAGATCACGGATCACTATGCGATCATTCCTACCGGACAGGGGCTGGGGGCGCTGAAGTCTGTCTCCGCCGTATCACAGAACGTGTACGACCTGATCGTCAGAAGATTCTTGAGTATCTTCTATCCTCCGGCAGTATACCAGAAAGTATCGATCACTACGCAGATCAGGGGTGAGAGCTTCTTTTCCGGATTTAAGGTGCTGGCGGAAGAGGGATACCTGAAAGCAGCTGGAATCCCGCAGCAGAGAAAAAAAACGGGGAACGGCCCGCATGATGAGGCGCAGCCGGCGCCGGAAACTGCCGGGGATCAGGATGCAGATGGGGAAGAGCAGAACCCGGATGCAGATCTTTTTGAGGTGATTCGGAGCCTGAAGAAAGGAATGGCTCTTCCGGTGAAGGCGCTTGAGATCAAGGAAGGAGAGACCTCTCCGCCGAAGCGCTATAATTCCGGCTCCATGATCCTCGCCATGGAAAATGCAGGGCAGCTTATAGAGGATGAAGAGCTCCGCGCGCAGATCAAGGGCAGCGGGATCGGTACCAGCGCGACGCGGGCAGAGATCCTGAAGAAGCTGATCAACATTAAGTATCTGGCTCTGAATAAGAAGACCCAGATCATCACCCCGACACTGCAGGGCGAGATGGTATTTGACGTAGTGGAGCATTCCATCCGCTCTCTCCTCAATCCCGAGCTCACCGCGAGCTGGGAGAAGGGCCTCACTTATGTGGCTGAGGGAAGCATCACTCCGGATGAATACATGGCGAAGCTGGATCATTTTATTACCAGCCGGACCGTCGGCGTCAAAGGGCTCAACAATCAGTATCAGCTGAGGTCCTGCTATGACAGGGCCGCAGAGTTTTATAAAAAAGGCAGCGGGAAAACTTCCTCTGCCGGAAGAGCAAAGAAGGAAAAGTAAAAGATTGCCGGAAAACGGCGGAAAAGGAGAAGAAAGATGGAAGCATTGACAGTAAAGGAACTTTATACACTGGACCAGACGATTGCGAAGGACATTTTTGAAGGTGTGACCTATCCGTGGGAAGTCCTTCCCAAGATCAGCAGCTTTATCCTGAAGCTGGGAGAGACGCTCAGCAGCGAAGAGTATGAGAAGCGCGGCGAGAACATCTGGATCGCGAAGTCGGCAAAGGTTGCCCCGACGGCATTTATCAACGGGCCGGCGATCATCGGGAAAAATGCGGAAGTGCGCCATTGTGCTTTTATCCGCGGCAACGCTATCGTCGGTGAAGGAGCAGTCGTAGGAAACTCTACAGAGCTCAAGAATGTGATCCTGTTCAATAAGGTCCAGGTTCCCCACTACAATTATGTGGGAGACTCTGTCCTGGGCTATAAGTCGCATATGGGAGCAGGTTCCATCACATCAAATGTAAAATCAGACAAAAAGCTTGTCGTTGTGAAGACGCCGGAGGGGAATATCGAGACTGGAATGAAGAAGTTCGGAGCTATGCTCGGCGATGAAGTGGAAGTGGGATGCGGAAGTGTCCTGAATCCTGGTACTGTTGTGGGAAGCTGCAGCAATATCTATCCGCTGTCTTCCGTCCGCGGATTTGTCCCGGGACACAGCATTTACAAAAAGCAGGGAGAAGTCGTGGAGAAGATAGAAGACTGAGAGCTTTGATTGTTTTCCGGCAGAGGATGTCCAGCAGGGGATTTCCGGTGGGGGAAATCTGTTTTTATCTTTGCAATCCTGCCGGTTTATAGTATCATAGTTAGTGTAGCAATAGGAATTTCCTGCATCCATCCGCCTTATGGGGGTGGAGCAGACTGTTTTGCAGCGGGCGGCAGGTCAGTCCGCTGTGATGCTGACAGGAGGCTGAGACATGCTCAATGACAATTACGTAACAATGGAAATTGAAAAGGCAAAACACATTGCGCTGGTGGCGCATGACGGAAAGAAAAGAGAACTGGTCGACTGGTGTGACCGGAATAAGGACGTGCTGAAAAGCCATTTCCTCTGCGGTACGGGAACGACAGCCCGCCTGATCGCAGAGCGGACGGGGCTTCCGGTTAAAGGGTACTGCAGCGGCCCGCTGGGCGGAGACCAGCAGATCGGAGCCAAGATTGTGGAGGGGCAGATCGACTTTATGATCTTCCTGTGGGATCCGCTGGAAGCGCAGCCTCACGATCCTGATGTGAAGGCGCTTCTCCGCATCGCGGTAGTCTATGATATCCCGATCGCCAACAATCTCGCGACGGCAGATTTTATGCTCAATTCCAAATATATGAATGAGCCGTACAGCAGAAAGATCGAGAATTTTAATAAGACGATCCAGGAGAGAGTGAATCAGATGAAATAGTAATATATTTTATGTTGACACGGGCGCTGTGCCCGTGTTATTCTATGAAAAGCTACTTTAGTGCTTTAAAGCGCAACGCTTTAAAGCAGATGAGCAAAGCCGAAAGGAAGGAAAACAGGATGGGGATTAAAATCGTATTGCTTATTGTATTTTTTGCCGTAATGGTGGGGGTTGGGATCTACTCAAGGCGGCATGCCACCAGTGTGGATGGATTCGTGCTGGGAGGCAGGTCTGTAGGACCGTGGTTTACTGCGTTTGCCTACGGCACGTCTTATTTTTCAGCGGTTGTTTTTGTCGGATACGCAGGGCAGTTCGGGTGGAAATACGGAATCGCCAGCACGTGGATCGGCGTGGGAAACGCAGTGATCGGAAGTCTCCTTGCATGGGTTGTGCTGGGAAGGCGGACAAAAGTCATGACGCAGCATCTCGGCTCCAGGACTATGCCGGATTTCTTTGGAGAGCGCTACGACAGCAAGGCGCTTAAGATCATGGCTTCCGTGATCGTATTCATCTTCCTCATACCGTACACGGCTTCTGTCTATAACGGACTTTCCCGTCTGTTTGAGATGGCGTTTCATATCCCGTATACATGGTGTGTCGTCGCTATGGCGCTCTTTACCGCAGTATACGTGATTTTAGGAGGATATATGGCGACAGCTATCAATGACTTTATCCAGGGCATTATTATGCTTGTCGGGATCGTAGTTGTGATCGCCGCTGTCCTGAGCGGGCAGGGAGGATTTATGAATGCGATTGCAGAGATGGCGCAGATTCCCAGCGATGTGGCTGTTACAGCTGGGCAGCCGGGGGCTTTTACCTCTTTCTTCGGTCCCGATCCGGCAAATCTGCTTGGCGTTGTGATCCTGACCTCCCTCGGTACCTGGGGGCTTCCGCAGATGATCGGGAAATTTTATGCCATCAAGGATGAGAAATCGATCAACACGGGAACTGTCATTTCTACGGTTTTCGCCATTGTCGTGTCGGGCGGATGCTATTTTCTCGGCGGATTTGCCAGATTGTTCGATTCTCCGGCAATCTACAATGAAGCGACAGGAGACATCGTGTATGACAGCATTATTCCGTATATGCTGTCCGCCCTGCCGGATATTCTGATCGGAATTGTAGTCGTCCTTGTGCTCTCGGCATCTATGTCCACGCTGTCCTCTCTTGTGCTGACATCCAGTTCCACTCTGACGCTGGATCTGCTCAAGGATAATGTGATTAAGAACATGAGCGAGAAAAAGCAGATTATTACAATGCAGCTCCTGATCGTGTTTTTTATCGTTGTATCGGTCGTGATTGCGCTTGACCCGCCGACCTTTATCGCTCAGCTCATGGGAATCTCCTGGGGAGCGCTGGCGGGCGCATTTCTCGCTCCGTTCCTGTACGGCCTTTACTGGAAGGGCGTTACAAAAGCCGGCGTATGGGCTGGATTCATCGCCGGTATCGGTATCACTGTATCAAACATGTTTATCGGCTACATCGAATCTTCGATCAATGCAGGCGCTGTGGCCATGGTTGCCGGCCTGATTGTAGTGCCTGTTGTCAGCTTTATCACACCGAGGATGAAGCGGGAGACGGTAGACGAAATATTTACCTGTTACGATGAGAAGGTAACTATCACGAAGAAGCGCTCTCTGCAGTGAAAATTCGGGTTTGGCGGCGGAAACTTCTGATTGGAGCAACGTCCGAAACCGGCAGGGCGGAGATGAGAGTCGAAGACGTATTCTGAGAGGAGGGGCAGAGGCTCCGGGCTCCGTTCCGAAGGGTAAGAAAAGCTAAAAGCTTCGAAGGATGGCTAAGAGCAATCCGAAAAACAATACAACTCGCTGACGCTCAAACAGTATTGTTTTTCGGATTAACGCCATCCTCCGGAGCTTTAAGTTTTTCTAAACCCTTCTCCAAAGTCGCCAGGATCCCCCGCCCCTCATCTCAGAAAGACAGCCGAATCCCGCCCTGCCGGTTTCTGCGCTCACCAACCCGGAAGTTTACGCGGCAATCCCTGGAATTTAAAAACGGAGGCGAAGACGGAACTTTTCTGGTGTTTTTTTTGAAGTATTATCAATCATTTTGTGCTTCTACCAGCCTTGATCTTGCATAAATGCGCAAGAAAGTCCTGAACAGCTGAAACTCCGTCTTCCGTTTCGTATCAAACTTCCGAGTTTGTGCGGAAAGTTCTGTCTGGGATAAAGTATAAAACAGCAGAAGCGTTCTGTTGGAAGGCCTTCTGCTGACCGGATGAGTGTGAGTCAAAGGGGCGGGTGTTATAAAAGCAGTGACTTCAAGTGGAGCGTTCCGAATACAGTTTGTTCAGGTTGTTAAAGACCGCGGAAAATGCGTTTCCAATGGAACACATTTTCCGCGGTCTTGTTACAACCTTTCAAACGGATGAGGTAGAGCGGAACGGTCCTGCGTTATAACACCCGCCCCTTTGACGTCCCATTCATCCGCTCGGCAAACCTGAATTTGTATATTGTGCTGAAATTGTATCCTGTGATTGTTTTTTCCTGCCTTCTGTGTTACCCTTTTCCTACAGACGCCGGCGGTGTTCTTGCCGCTGTACTGATCCGGCCGTGAGGCTTCATTTTTTTCGGTGCTCTATGATCGGAGCATGAACCCCATGATATTTTGGCAAGTGAAGGGAGGAGAGAAGAGCAGGAAGATCCTGAGATTGTACGGATAGATGGTTTCTCGGTGTTATCAGCAGAAAATTGCTGAATTAGATCTGGAGAGAAAGAAAAGTACGTTTTATAGTACAGGTAAAAGTATATAATAAAAACCATAAAATGTTGTTGACAATTGACAACGAGTATAATACTATAGTAACAAAGACGAACAACTGTTCGAAAAGCGAGAAGGAGAACTGAATTATGGCAAACAATAACGAAGAAAAGAAAAAAGCGCTGGATGCGGCGATTGCTAAATTAGAAAAAGATTTTGGAAAGGGGACGGTGATGCGTCTCGGTGATTCGAGCGCGCATGTTGCGGTGGAGACAGTTCCGACAGGATGCCTGAGCCTTGATCTGGCGCTGGGGCTGGGCGGAGTGCCGAAGGGACGGATCATAGAGATCTACGGACCGGAGTCCAGCGGTAAGACGACGGTGGCTCTCCATATGATTGCCGAGGTGCAGAAGCGCGGGGGAATCGCGGGTTTTGTCGATGCGGAGCACGCGCTGGATCCGGTGTACGCGAAGAACATCGGGGTGGATATCGATGAACTGTACATTTCTCAGCCGGACAGCGGCGACCAGGCGCTTGAGATTGCAGAGACGATGGTGCGCTCGGGCGCGATTGATATTATTGTCATTGACTCAGTGGCGGCTCTTGTGCCCAGACAGGAGATCGAGGGGGATATGGGAGACAGCCATGTGGGACTGCAGGCGAGACTGATGTCCCAGGCGCTCAGAAAGCTGACGCCGGTTATCAGCAAGTCTAACTGCGTGGTGATTTTTATCAACCAGCTCCGTGAAAAGGTGGGCGTGATGTTCGGTAATCCGGAGACAACGACCGGAGGACGCGCCCTGAAGTTCTATGCCTCTGTGAGGATGGATGTGAGAAGGATCGAGACGCTCAAGCAGAGCGGTGAGATGGTCGGGAACCGCACCCGCATCAAGATCGTGAAGAATAAGATTGCCCCGCCGTTTAAAGAGGCGGAGTTTGATATTATGTTCGGAAAGGGCATCTCCAGGGCGGGAGATATCCTGGACCTTGCAGCGGGAATCGACCTTGTCAGGAAGAGCGGCGCCTGGTATGCGTACGAGGGCGAGAAGATCGGACAGGGACGCGAGAATGCAAAAGCCTATCTGGAGTCGCATCCGGAAGTGATGGAAGAACTGGACAGAAAAGTCCGCGAGCACTACAATCTCACAGGGGAAAAGCAGGAAGACGCGGATAAGAATGCCGAGGCTGGGAGTGATTTGAAGTTAAAGCCCGCTAAGGCTGATAAGAAAGAGGAGTAAGAAAAACATACAGAGAGCAGGCTGAGATATGATCGTCACAAAGACAGAGGCATGTACTAAGACGAAATACAAAGTTTATCTGGACGGTGCGTTCGCGTTTGTGCTGTACAAGGGAGAGATGAGCCGGTTCGGGATTACGGAGGGCGAGGATATCCCGGAGGAGACGGTGGAGAAGATACGCACGGAAGTAATCCTGAAGAGGGCGAAGCTCCGCGCAATGCATCTGCTGGAGGACATGGACCGTACAGAGGCGGAACTCAGGGAAAAACTGAGACAGGGCAGATACCCGGAAGAGGCGGTCGAGGGTGCGGTCGCTTATGTCAGGTCTTTCGGTTATCTGGACGACGCGCGCTATGCGGAGAATTTTGTCGTAAGCCGTAAAGCGTCAAAGAGCCGGAGAGAGATACGGATGCTTTTAAACCGGAAGGGAATCGAGGATAAGTGGATTGAGAGAGCCTTTGAGATATGTTATGAGAATGAGGATGAGCAGGAGGCTGTGCTGAGGATTCTTAGGAAAAAGAAGGTGGATCCAAGGACGGCGGATGATGCGCAGATGCAGAAGATATACGGCTTTCTGGCACGGAAAGGATTCCGTTTCGACACAGTCCGTCAAGTGATACAAAACTATAATGAGAATGCTTGACATTGTTGTGAAAATAGTATAAAATTTAACTGTTGTATTTAAATATTATGTACAATGAAAATTGAATAAGGAGGTGCTCCTGTGCAAATAAGTCTAGGTTTATGTATAGGCATTGCTGTGGCCCTCGCGTTGATAGCTGCGATCATCACCCACTTTGCAACGGTTTCCAATCTGAAGAAGAATGCGGACAGCAAGATTGGAAATGCAGAGAGCAGAGCAAGGGAGATTATCGACGATGCTGTGAAAACTGCTGAGACAACGAAAAAGGAAGCTCTTTTGGAGGTCAAAGAAGAGTCGATCAAGACAAAGAATGACCTTGAGAAAGAGACCAAGGAAAGAAGAGCAGAACTTCAGCGGTACGAGAAACGTGTGCTCGCAAAGGAGGAAGCTGTTGATAAGCGGTCCGATGCGATAGAACACAGGGAATCGAAGATCACGGCAAAAGAAGAACAGCTGCGTCAGCGTGAAGCCAGAGTAGAAGAACTTAGTCAGAAACGAGTACAGGAACTGGAACGAATCTCAGGACTTACCTCCGAACAGGCAAAGGAATATCTGTTAAAAACTGTTGAAGACGATGTCAAACACGACACTGCCAAGATGGTCAGGGAGCTGGAGGCACAGGCGAAGGAGGACGCGGACAAGAAAGCGAAAGAGTATGTTGTCAACGCGATCCAGAGATGTGCGGCAGACCATGTGGCCGAGACTACGATATCTGTAGTACAGCTTCCGAATGACGAGATGAAGGGAAGGATCATAGGAAGGGAAGGACGTAATATCAGAACGCTCGAAACTCTCACAGGCGTAGAACTCATTATTGATGATACGCCGGAGGCGGTCGTTCTGTCAGGTTTTGACCCGATCCGAAGAGAAGTCGCAAGGATCGCCCTTGAGAGGCTGATCGTGGACGGACGGATCCATCCCGCCAGAATTGAAGAGATGGTGGAGAAAGCGCAGAAGGAAGTAGATTCGATGATCAGGGAAGAAGGAGAGGCTGCAGCTCTTGAAGTGGGAGTGACAGGAATCCATCCGGAACTGATCCGGCTTCTGGGCCGCATGAAGTTCAGGACAAGCTACGGTCAGAATGCACTCAAGCATTCGATCGAGGTTGCGCAGCTTGCGGGGCTTCTCGCAGGCGAGATCGGACTGGATGTCAGGATTGCGAAGCGTGCCGGACTTCTGCATGATATTGGAAAATCTATCGATCACGATGTGGAAGGTTCACATATACAGATCGGTGCAGACCTCTGCAGAAAGTATAAGGAGTCTGCAACGGTTGTCAATGCAGTGGAAGCGCATCACGGCGATGTGGAGCCACAGAGCCTGATTGCCTGTGTTGTTCAGGCTGCCGACACCATTTCAGCGGCAAGACCGGGGGCAAGAAGGGAAACGATAGAAACATACACAAACAGATTGAAACAGTTAGAAGATATTACCAACCAGTTTAAAGGCGTAGATAAGTCTTATGCCATTCAGGCAGGAAGAGAGATTCGAGTTATGGTAGTTCCGGAGCAGGTATCTGATGATGATATGGTGCTTATGGCGAGGGATATTGCAAAGCAGATCGAGTTCGAGCTGGAATATCCCGGACAGATTAAAGTAAATGTGATCCGTGAGTCACGGGCGACAGACTATGCAAAATAATTGAGGATCATAACAGAAAGAAGAATGCGGCCCTTGTCGAGAGACGAGGGCTTTCTTTTTACCATCCCGGAAAAGACGGGATTTAAAGCGGAAGAATCTGCCGGCGTGAACGAGAAAAATGAAGAAAGAGAGGAAGCGCGTGAGATGAGCGATGAGATCAGGAGAATAAAACGAGAATTAAAATTTAAGGGAAAGATCATTGATTTTTACCAGGATACTATGGAGATCAACGGAGACCATACGGTCATATGGGATTTTATCAGGCACAAAGGCGCTGCGGCTGTCGTGCCGGTTAGAGAGGATGGGAAGATTCTTATGGTGCGCCAGTACCGCAATGCGCTGGAACGCTATACGCTGGAGATCCCGGCAGGCGCGCTGGACGAGGAGGATGAACCCGGGATTGCCTGCGCTTCACGGGAGCTTGAAGAAGAGACCGGCTACAGAAGCGGCAGGCTGGAATGGCTGATCAATCTCCGGACGACAGTGGCTTTCTGCAATGAAAAGATCGAAGTCTATGTGGCGAAGGATCTGATCCCATCAAAGCAGCACCTTGACGAGGATGAATTTATTGATCTGCAGGCATATTCGATTGAAGAGCTGAAAGAAAAGATCTTTTCCGGAGAGATTGAGGATGCGAAGACAGTCTCGGCTCTCCTCGCATACGATGTCAAATATGGGAAAAAAGAATAAATGAAAAGCCCCGGCATATAATGAAATATCCTATCGGGAGGGGGAATGACCTTGAAGATATTTCATTCAAAAAGGCGCCTGCTTGCCTTTTTTATGCCGGGTTTTTTATTTGGAGTCGTCTATGTAAATCTGATTGCAAAGAAATATATTGCGGAGCCGGGAATATTCAGCGACTATTTCCTGAACCAGTTTCAGACTGCCGGGATTGCGGCGGAAGAATATTTCTGGTATCTTTTCCGGCTCCGTGTGATCCCGTTTCTTGTCCTGCTCGGGCTCTCTTTTACAAAAATGAGAAAGGCTGCGGCAGTTCTCTTTCTTATTTGGACGGGCATATCGGGGGGCATCCTGATCTCTACAGCCGTGCTCAGCATGGGGATCAAGGGCAGCCTTCTATGCGCTGTCGGCATCCTTCCGCAGTTCATCTTTTACGTTCCCGCCTATCTCATCCTGCTCTGGTGCTGCTATTCTTATCCGAAGACCCAATGGAACCGGCAGAAAGCAGTATTTGCTGCTCTTGCCGTTTCATCGGGCATGATTCTTGAGATTTTTGTCAACCCGTCTCTGGTGAAGGCTTTCCTTTCAACACTCTAAAGTGAGGTCCTTTCAGAGTGCGCTTTGAACTCGGAACGGAATACAAGAATGGACAGAAACGTGACGGCAAGCTGGCTTGCAAGGAGTCCCCACAGATATCCCTGCATCCCGAAAACGGGTATGGCAAAGAATACCCCTGCGATACGGATGAGAAGGCTGGCTGCGTTGATGAGAAAAGTGGCCGTCGTCCTGCCAAGTCCGTTGATCGTGCTCAGCATGGCCGCGTTCGTGTAGAGAAACGGGCAGATCCATGCGAGGGTCATGATAAAGCTTCCGGCTGTCTCGCTGTGGAACAGGAATCTGCCGATAAATGATCCGAATAAGAGAAAGAAGAGGCAGCAGGAAAGTCCGAGGATAAAGCAGCTTCCTGCGGTCCTGCGCAGCAGGGAGAAGATGTCGGAGCGCTTTCCGGCGGCCTGTTTTTCTGCGACGGCGGGCATCAGCATCACCGCCACAGAGTTGGTGATGGCTGATGGGAAAAGGACGCATGGGAGAGCCATTCCGGTCAATACTCCGTAGAGGATGAGAGCTTCGCTCGAACTGTGCGTATAGAGCTTGAGGCATGCCGGGATGGATGCCGCTTCGATGCTCTGAAGCAGAGTGACTGCGGTCCTGTTTGCAGTCAGCGGAAGAGACAGGGGGATCAGTTCGGAGGCGCTTCTGCGCAGAGCGCGCGGACTCGGCATATGTGCGGCCGCGCCAGTCCGGGACAGGCTTCGGGCTGAGCAGAGCGCCGACGCAGACTCCCCGATAACGATCCCGGCCACTGCGAGGCTGACGGGGGGAGCGCTGCCCTGGTTTTTGAAAAAGAAATAGAGAAAAATAACAGACAGAATCCGCACAGACTGCTCTGCGAGCTGGGAGACGGCGGGAACACCTGCCTTCTGGATTCCGTAGCTGTAGCCGCAGATACAGCTGTGTACTGACGCGCAGGGCAGGGCGTAGGAAATGATGACAAGCAGTTCGGCGCACCGTGCGTCTCCGAGAAAATGTAAAGCGATCGCTTCGGCGTTCTGCTGGATGGCCAGGATTTCCGCGGCAGAGAGGACCACTGTGATGAAAAGCGCGCAGATCAGGGCATTTTTTGCCTCGACGGGCTTATTGAGCGACATTTTTCTTGCAACTGTGCGGGAAAGCGCGGTCTGGATCCCGGACGTGCCGATTGACAGGCAGAGGGCGTATATCGGAAAGACGAGCTGATACAGCCCGACATTTTCTTCTCCGAACGCATGACTGAGAAAGATGCGGAAGAAGAATCCCATCAGGCGGCTGATAAGCCCGGCGGCAGTCAGGATCAGGGCGCCTCTTACCAGTTTGTGTTTCACTGCCATATAACACCTTGCTTGAATGTCTTTTTACAGCATATTCCTGATCCGGTCTTGACAGAACGGAATAAGGGTGATATTCTACAGAAGTAAATCCTAGCAAAATACTAGGAAATTGGTTTTGGAAGGTGATAAGTTGAAACTGTCGACAAAGGGAAGGTACGGCCTGCGCGCGCTGATTGACCTTGCGCAGTACAGCAAAGACGCACCGGTTTCGATCATGAGTATTTCAGCCAGGCAGGATATTTCCGAGCGGTATCTGGAACAGCTTATGTCCATGCTGAAGAAGGCGGGGCTGGTCCGGAGCGTCCGCGGAGCGAACGGCGGGTATATTCTTGCGAAGGATGCGAAAGATATTTCGGCGGGAGATGTGCTGAGAGCTTTGGAAGGCAGCCTGGAGCCGGTAGACTGCCCCGGCCTGGAGCCGGAAGGCGTATGCCGGTCAGCGGATACCTGCGTGACGAAATATGTCTGGAAACGGATCAATGAGAGCGTCAGCCGGGCGGTGGATGAGATTCGGCTTGATCAGCTTGTAGAGGAAAGCAGGCGGCTGAATCCCGAAGGGGAGGAGCCGGACCGTTCAGAGTGTAAGAACTGACCGGCCGCAGCACAAGCTGCCGGACTGGCAGGAAGGAAGAATATAAAATGGAGGTACAGTCATTTGAAAAAAATAATTTACCTGGATAACGCGGCGACAACACGGACCGCGCCTGAGGTGGTGGATGCCATGCTCCCTTATTTTACGGAGAACTATGGAAACCCGTCCAGCATATATGGATTCGCATCGGCGAATAAAGAAGTGATCGCGAGACAGCGTGAGACGATCGCGGATGTTCTCGGCGCAAAAGCGAATGAGATTTATTTTACGGCGGGAGGAACAGAGTCTGACAACTGGGCGCTGACCGCGACGGCGGAAGCATACGGTGCGAAGGGAAAACATATCATCACGAGCCGGATTGAGCATCATGCGGTACTTCATACCTGTGCGTATCTTGAAAAGAGAGGATATGAGGTGACGTATCTTGATGTGGATGAGAACGGGCTTGTGGATCCGCGTAAGGTAGAAGAGGCGATCCGCCCGGATACAATCCTGATCAGCATTATGGCTGCCAACAATGAGATCGGCACTATCCAGCCGATCCGAGAGATCGGAGAGATTGCCCACACGCACGGCGTCCTTTTCCACACAGATGCAGTGCAGGCATTTGCGCAGATCCCGATCAACGTGGACGAATGCCATATCGATATGCTGAGCGCCAGCGGACATAAGCTGAACGGACCGAAGGGAATCGGATTCCTCTATATCCGGAAAGGCGTTAAGATCCGTTCTTTTATCCACGGCGGGGCGCAGGAGAGAAAACGCCGTGCCGGGACGGAGAACGTGCCGGGCATTGCAGGGCTTGGAAAGGCGGTTGAACTTGCGGCGGCGACGATGGAGGAGCGCGCTGCGAAGGAGACAGAGCTCAGAGATTATGCCATCTCAAGGATTGAGAAGGAAATCCCGTACTGCCGCCTTAACGGAGACCGAGTGAAGCGGCTCCCGAACAATATCAATTTCAGCTTCCGCTTCATCGAGGGCGAGAGTATGCTGATCAAACTTGATTTCAAAGGAATCTGCGCTTCCAGCGGATCCGCATGTACGTCCGGATCCCTGGATCCGTCCCATGTCCTTCTGGCGATCGGGCTGCCTCATGAGATCGCCCACGGATCGCTCAGGATGACGCTCGGGGCAGATACGACAAAGGAAGATATCGACTATACGGTTGACTGCCTGAAGGAGATTGTAGAAGAGATCCGCAGCATGTCGCCGCTGTATGAAGATTTCATTAAAAAACAGTAAAACGGAGGAACAGACAATGTATACAGAAAAGGTAATGGATCATTTTCAGCATCCGAGAAATGTGGGAGAGATCGAGAATCCAAGCGGAGTAGGGACAGTGGGAAATGCAAAATGCGGGGATATCATGAGGATCTATCTCGATATTGACGAAAACCAGATCATTCGCGACGTGAAGTTCAAGACGTTCGGCTGCGGCGCCGCGATCGCTACGTCCAGCATGGCGACAGAACTGGTGAAGGGAAAGAATATCCAGGAAGCGATGCAGGTAACGAACAAGGCGGTTATGGAGGCGCTGGACGGCCTCCCGCCGGTAAAGGTGCACTGCTCGCTGCTCGCAGAGGAGGCGATCCACGCGGCACTATGGGATTATGCTGAGAAAAACGGAATCAAGATCGAAGGGCTGGAAAAGCCGAAATCCGACATCCATGAAGGAGAAGAAGAGGAAGAAGAGGATTACTGATGAGCAGAGTAGTCGTGGGAATGTCAGGCGGAGTAGATTCGACTGTCGCTGCCTGGCTTCTGAAAAAGCAGGGATATGATGTGGTCGGCGTCACGATGCAGATCTGGCAGGATGAAGAGCCCGGGCTTCAGGAGGAAAACGGAGGCTGCTGCGGACTGAGCGCCGTGGAGGATGCCAGAAGAGCAGCGGCCGCTCTCGGGATCCCATATTATGTGATGAACTTTAAAAAGGAGTTCAGGGAAAGGGTCATCGACTATTTTATGGAAGAATACCGGATGGGGCGCACACCGAATCCCTGCATTGCCTGCAACCGCTATGTCAAGTGGGAAGCTCTTCTCGACCGAAGCCTCGCAATCGGCGCGGACTATATCGCCACCGGGCATTATGCCAGGGTCGGACGGCTGGAGAACGGAAGATATGCTCTCCGCAGGGGCGCCGCACTGGCGAAGGATCAGACGTATGCCCTCTACAGCCTGACGCAGGAGCAGTTGAAAAGGACGCTCATGCCGGTAGGAGAATATTCAAAGGATGAGATCAGGAAGATCGCGGAAGAGATCGGGCTGAGCGTAGCGTCCAAGCCGGACAGCCAGGATATCTGCTTTGTGCCGGACGGGGATTATGCCGCATTTATTGAAAAGACATCCGGGCAGAGGCCGGAGCCGGGGAATTTCGTGACGTCAGACGGAAAAGTGCTGGGACAGCACAGGGGGATTATCCACTACACAGTCGGACAGAGAAAAGGGCTCGGCCTGGCGCTCGGCTATCCCGCGTTTGTCCTTGAGATCCGCCCGGAGACGAATGAGGTTGTGATCGGGACATACGAGGAATCTCTGACAAAAACCCTGCGTGCAGGCAGTCTCAGCTTTATGGCAGCTGAAGATATCAGGAAGCCGATCCGGGCGTTTGCAAAGATAAGGTATAATCATAAAGGAGCCTGGTGCACGGTAGAACGGACCGGAGAAGATGAGATAGCCTGTACATTTGACGAGCCGGTACGCGCTGTCACTCCGGGGCAGGCGGTGGTCCTCTATGATGGTGACTATGTGCTGGGCGGCGGCACGATTCGTTAAAACCACTATAAAAATATATTTAGTACTTGAATTTTTGTTTTTGTTTTAGTACAATTATCCTAGTTAATGAATCCTTAAAAATCATGATTTTAAGGGTTCATTGCCATGGCTGACACACAGTCAAATATTTTTTAAACTTTTAGGAGGAATTAATCATGGCAGTAAAAGTAGCGATTAATGGATTTGGACGTATCGGACGTCTCGCTTTCAGACAGATGTTTGGAGCAGAAGGATTTGAGATCGTGGCAATCAACGACCTTACATCCCCGAAGATGCTGGCTCACTTACTGAAATATGACTCAACACAGGGCAAATATGCGCTGGCTGACAAGGTTGAGGCTGGAGAGGATTCCATCACAGTTGACGGAAAAGAAATCAAGATCTATGCAAAGGCTAACGCAGCAGAGCTTCCGTGGGGAGAGATCGGCGTAGACGTTGTTCTTGAGTGTACAGGATTCTACACATCCAAAGCAAAAGCACAGGCTCATATCGATGCAGGCGCTAAGAAAGTTATCATCTCCGCTCCGGCTGGAAATGACCTTCCGACAATCGTTTACAACGTTAACCACGAGACACTGACAAAGGATGATGACATCATTTCAGCAGCATCCTGTACAACAAACTGCCTCGCTCCGATGGCTAAGGCTCTGAATGACCTTGCACCGGTTAAATCTGGTATCATGTGCACGATTCACGCTTACACAGGCGACCAGATGACACTTGACGGACCGCAGAGAAAAGGCGATCTGAGAAGATCACGTGCAGCAGCTTGCAACATCGTTCCGAACAGCACAGGAGCAGCTAAGGCTATCGGCCTTGTTATTCCGGAACTGAACGGCAAACTGATCGGATCCGCTCAGCGTGTACCGACTCCGACAGGATCTACAACAATCCTTACAGCAGTTGTAGAGGGCGAAGTTACAGTTGACCAGATCAATGCAGCTATGAAGGCAGCAGCTAACGAGTCCTATGGATACAATACAGATGAGATTGTTTCCAGCGATATCGTTGGTATGACATATGGTTCTCTGTTCGACGCTACACAGACAATGGCTCTTCCGGTTGGCGACGGCACAACAGAGGTTCAGGTTGTTTCATGGTATGACAACGAGAACTCCTACACAAGCCAGATGGTAAGAACAATCAAATACTTCGGAAAACTGCTTGAGGCTTAATTCATTCTAATCAATGAGGACAAGCGCTCAGAAGAAATTCTGAATCATTGACTCACAATGGGGTCCGGTCTTATTGTAGGACCGGACCTTATTTCTTTTAGACTGTGTGGGGAAATCCTTTTCACAGCCGGTTTAAAAAGTATCAGGAGGCTATTAAAATGGCAGCACTTAACAAAAAAACAGTAGATGATATCAATGTAAAGGACAAAAGAGTCCTTGTAAGATGCGATTTCAACGTACCGCTTCAGGATGGAAAGATCACAGACGAGACACGTATCGTGGCAGCGCTCCCGACGATTAAGAAGCTGATCGCCGACGGCGGAAAAGTAATCCTCTGCTCACATCTCGGCAAACCGAAGGGAGAGCCGAAGCCGGAGCTTTCTCTTGCACCGGTTGCAGTGAGACTTTCCGAGCTCCTCGGACAGGAAGTGAAGTTTGCGGCAGATCCGGAAGTTGTAGGACCGAACGCAAAAGCGGCTGTTGAGGCTATGAATGACGGAGATGTCGTGCTTCTTGAAAACACACGTTACAGAGCAGAGGAGACAAAGAACGGCGAAGCGTTCTCCAAAGAGCTTGCATCTCTCTGCGATGTATTCGTAAACGATGCGTTCGGAACAGCTCACAGAGCACACTGCTCAAACGTAGGCGTTACAGAATATGTCGATACAGCAGTTGTCGGATATCTGATGGAAAAAGAAATCAAGTTCCTCGGAAACGCTGTAGAGAATCCGGAGAGACCGTTTGTAGCGATCCTCGGCGGATCTAAGGTTTCCAGCAAGATCTCTGTTATCAACAACCTGCTTGAGAAGGTTGACACGCTGATCATCGGCGGCGGAATGTGCTACACATTCTCAAAAGCGCAGGGCGGAAGCGTTGGAACTTCCCTTCTTGAGGAAGATTATCTTCAGTATGCGCTGGATATGGTCGAGAAGGCAAAGGAGAAAGGCGTAAAACTTCTTCTTCCGGTAGACACGATCATCGCAGACGCATTCTCAAATGATGCAAATACAAAAGTAGTCGCACAGGGCGAGATCCCGGACGGCTGGATGGGCCTTGATATCGGACCGGAGACAGCTAAGATGTATGCTGAGGCTGTCAAGTCTGCCAAGACAGTTGTATGGAACGGACCGATGGGATGCTTCGAGATGCCGAAATTCGCAGATGGAACAAAAGCAGTTGCAGAGGCTATGGCTGAAGCAGACGCAGTTACGATCATCGGCGGCGGCGATTCAGCAGCAGCTGTAAACCAGCTCGGATACGGCGACAAGATGACTCACATCTCAACAGGCGGCGGCGCTTCTCTCGAGTTCCTTGAAGGAAAAGAACTGCCGGGCGTAGCAGCGGCAAACGATAAGTAAAAAGCTTAGTGAAGCCGAGCCGAAGGCGAAGGCTGAACTTAGCGTTTACTTAGTTCGCCGCGGTTGGCGAGGTACTTTCGAGCCTAGCAAGGCGAACATACCCAAAAGCTTAGTGAAGCCGAACATGTATTTAAAAGCTGATTAATAGGAGAAAAATAAAATGGCAAGAAAGAAAATCATTGCAGGAAACTGGAAGATGAACAAGACTCCGAGCGAGGCGGTTGCACTCGTTGAGGAATTAAAACCGCTCGTTGCAAACGAGGAAGTGGACGTAGTGTTCTGCGTACCGGCGATCGATATCGTACCGGTTGTTGAAGCGGTAAAAGGAACAAACATCCAGGTTGGCGCTGAGAATATGTATTTCGAGGAGAGCGGAGCTTACACAGGAGAGATCGCTCCGGCTATGCTCGTAGACGCAGGCGTTAAATATGTAGTTCTCGGACATTCTGAGAGAAGAGATTACTTCGGAGAGACAAATGAGGATGTAAACAAGAAGGTCCTGAAAGCGCTTGAGCACGGTATTACACCGATCATGTGCTGCGGAGAGACTCTGGAGCAGAGAGAGCAGGGCGTGACAATGGATTTCATCCGTCAGCAGGTGAAGGTTGGCCTTCAGAATGTAACGGCTGACCAGGCTAAGACAATGGTTATCGCTTACGAGCCGATCTGGGCGATCGGAACAGGCAAGACTGCTACAACAGAGCAGGCTGAAGAAGTGTGCAAAGGAATCCGCGAGTGCGTAGCTGAAGTATACGATGAGGCTACAGCAGAGGCGATCCGCATCCAGTACGGCGGATCTGTAAATGCAGGAAACGCAGCGGAGCTGTTCGCACAGGCTGACATCGACGGCGGTCTGGTAGGAGGCGCTTCCCTGAAGGCTGATTTCGGAAAGATCGTAAATTACAAATAGACAGTTCTTTTGAATTGTTGAAGCCTGAGAGCATCGATCCGTAGCGGTTAAAATATTTAAAGAAAAATATAATGTTTCTATGGGAAAAAGACCATTTGCAACGCGGCAGATGGTCTTTTTTTAATTAATTATATTCTTTTGTGATTTTGTGTGATAGAATAGATAATAATTTGAAAAAAAGAATAGTTTGCGGAAATATTTAGAGGAGATGGAGTTTGATGGGTGAGATAAAGATAAATGTAAGAAATCTTGAAAATAATATTAACAATTTGAAGAAACTTCTTGAAACTTGTGCGGATGTAGATGTTTCAGAAGAAGAAATGCTTGGCGGAGGCAGGTCGATAGAGGCGATCCATTCGGTGGATCAAAGTTATTCTGTACTCAAAGAAAGTCTCATTACTTTGATTACAAATTCAATCGGTTTTTTTGACAATGTAAAAGCAAGCCTGAAAGATGCAGATGATAGGATCGCGTCAAACATGTAAATGGCAGATAGCAGAAAGGAAAGATTATGGATGCAGATTTAATTATTAATGATGACTATGTTATTTCTGTAGGGGATGCCTGCTGTAAGCGTGCGTCTTCATTAGAAGCAGTCTTAAATGAATATATATTAATTTTAAAATCAATTAACGATACTGCGATACAGGAAGGAGAAATTTCGGAAGCTGTCAATGCTTTTGTTTCATGCGCTCAGCTGATAGAGGGACAGATTCAAGCCATTTCATCTGATATGAAAAGAATCTGTAACTGTATGATCGATGCTGTTGATGAAGCGGATTCGTACTTATTTTAATCTATATAGGAGAGATGATGCTGTGAAGAGAGATTTTTCAGAAGCGGCCCGTCAGGAATTGTTTTCGCTTGTGTCGCAAGTCGAAAATGAGAAGTGGTGTGACTTTACAGATTGGGTTGGGGACAGGTGGTATGATTTTGAAGAATGGATCGGAAGCCTGGACATTAAAAATTATATTGACAATATTAATGAATACCATAAAAAAGTTATCGACAAGAATAATGCTACAATAGGACAGATTGAAGAGATTTTCGAGGATGTAAATCAAGTCAGCGCAGATTATAAAGCCAGAACAGACAGCATATACGAAAATATAAACTCGCTCATTTCGATTATCGATCAATTAAGTGAAACAATCAGTCCCGGAAGAGGACTTTTTACGTCAGGATATATCCGTGGAAATTTAAGAACAACGGTAAACCGGTATCTTCTCGAAAGCAAAAATCTACATAGAATAGCAGTTAACAATCTTCCGGATGTGAATCCATCCTTCGATGATAAAGGTTCATATGGCGGAGATCAGGGGGCAGCTCAAAAAGTATATCTGGATGAGGATATACAAGAAATAGTAAGAGAGTATTATCCTGCTTATAGTGACCGGGAAATACGGGATCTGCTCATAGAACTGAATTCGGAAGGCTGCGGTTATGTCGCTCTATGCAATACTATTTTTTGGGAGTTCGTCGGCAGAGAAGAAGAATTTGAAGAGATTTTCGGATTCCCTATGTATAAAGACGGGGATTTAAATTATAACGCCATTATTGTAGATCTATATTGCGATAAAGATAAAAAGCATAAATCAGGCACAAGTATATCTGAGAGAAAGGACATATGGGAAGATTACCTTGCTGAGCATGGTATTGATGTAAATGTTGAGTGTTATATAGAGGTTACCGCAGATAACTATAATGATATTGTTGATAAAGGTCAGATTATAGTTGCAATTGAACCTTGTATTCTTGAAGACGAAGCGGGAAACACAGTTTTTAACGCTGATGGCGGCCATGCCATGACGGTAACCGGGGTAACTGAGGATGGACGGTTTATCGTTTCGTCCTGGGGAAAACGATACTATGTTGATCCGGATACGAAATATGACAGACTGCAGTTTCAGCAAGTGAGGTATGACTGAAATGAAAATCAAATTAAACAAAATGCTGTATATATTTACTTTTATTCTGGTGTTCAGCGTTTCGGGATGCCGGAGCAGGGAGGTTGATGAAAATATGAATACAATAAGCTATGAATCATTATCCATTCAAGAAGCAAATTCGGTTTCTCCGAATTCGTATGACCTGCAGGAGGCTGTAAAAAAGGGGCTGGCAGACAAAGAAATCTATGACGGTGATTATCTGGAAGTTCAGGCTGCGTATATGTCACTTTTAAATTACTATCTCTGTGAAAATGCAGGATTAAATAATTATCAGGATGATCTGGATGCATCTGAATTTACGTTCCCTGCCGGCGAACAAGACGTATATATGAAAGCAGGTTCTTTTGGAAGAGCCAATATATATATCAGGAATAATATATATATTGAGCGCTTGTCATCTGACGACCTTTTGCTGCTGATGTCAAATATGAAAAATGGAGAGGTAACCGTCAATGATGATCTGATCCAAATGGTGGCAAAGACTATGCAGGAAGTAATTTCGGTACAGTATGATGATACGGATGCAAAATTTGATGCTGTTTATAATATAGGCGCATTTCAAACAGACACGGCGCCGAACGATGCGCTGGTGATTGCAGTCTCATATGAACCGGAATACGATGAAAATGGAAATATTGTGAATAGAGATACTGAGGAAGAAAAACTGAATTTTATGGCATCATTTAAGAAAAGAATTGAGACAGAGATGAGTGAGAAACTCGGCGTTCCCGTCAGTGTGTTTTATTGATTTGACAGATTTATCTGCTGACAGAATCAAAGCATGTGCGATGCTTGTTTTCTATTTTCTCTGTCTTGCAAATTGCGGAAAAAGCGGGTACAATAGTTTACGGGATAAGATACCCAAATGTACAGATAAAGGAGATATATGGATATGAGCAAGAAACCAACCGTATTGATGATATTAGACGGCTACGGGCTGAGAGACGACAAACACGGAAACGCAGTGGCAGAGGCTGCTACTCCGGTGATGGACAAGCTGATGGCTGAGTGCCCGTTTGTGAGAGGAAATGCCAGCGGTATGGCGGTAGGACTTCCGGACGGACAGATGGGAAACTCTGAGGTGGGACATCTGAATATGGGCGCGGGACGCATCGTATATCAGGACCTGACGAAGATCACAAAGGCGATCCAGGACGGCGATTTCTTTGAGAATAAAGCGCTCGTGGCAGCGTGCGAGAATGTGAAGAAGAATGATTCCGCGCTTCATCTGATGGGACTTGTCTCCGACGGAGGAGTGCACAGCCACAATACACATATCTATGGTCTCCTGGAGCTGGCGAAGAGACAGGGGATCGAGAAGGTCTATGTACACTGCTTCCTTGACGGGCGTGACACACCGCCGGCATCCGGAAAAGAGTATGTAGAAGAACTGGAAGCTAAGATGAAAGAGATCGGCGTCGGCGAGGTCGCTACAGTAGCAGGACGCTACTATGCAATGGACAGGGACAACCGCTGGGATCGTGTGGAGAAGGCTTACAGAGCCCTCGTAAAAGGAGAAGGCGAGGAGGCTGTTTCCGCGCCAGAAGGAATCCAGGCTTCCTATGATAAAGAAGTGACAGATGAGTTCGTTGTGCCGATGGTGATCATGAAAGACGGCGCCCCGACAGCTACGGTGAAGGATGGAGATTCCATTATTTTCTTCAATTTCCGCCCGGACCGTGCAAGAGAGATTACAAGGACATTCTGCGATGATGATTTCACAGGATTTGACAGAGGCGAGAGAGTGAAGACGACATATGTATGCTTCACAGAGTATGACGTTACAATTCCGAACAAGCAGGTTGCATTTGTAAAGGAAGAGATCACGAACACATTCGGCGAGTTCCTTGCAGCTCACGATCTGAAGCAGGCGCGTATCGCTGAGACAGAGAAGTATGCTCATGTGACATTCTTCTTCAACGGCGGCGTAGAGGAGCCGAATCCGGGTGAGGACCGCATCCTTGTGAAATCACCGAAGGTTGCGACATATGACCTGAAGCCGGAGATGAGCGCATATGAAGTGTGCGATAAGCTGTGTGAGGCGATCAGATCCGGAAAATACGATGTGATCATCATCAATTTCGCGAACCCGGATATGGTGGGACATACAGGTGTTGAGAATGCCGCCATTAAGGCGATCGAGGCAGTGGATGAGTGCGTAGGAAAAGCGGTCGACGCAATCAAAGAGGTTGACGGACAGATGTTCATCTGCGCAGATCACGGAAACGCAGAGCAGCTGATCGACGAGGAGACCGGCGAGCCGTTTACAGCCCACACGACGAATCAGGTTCCGTTCATCCTGGTGAACGCAGATCCGTCTTATAAGCTGAGAGAGGGCGGATGCCTGGCGGATATTGCTCCGACGCTGATCGAAATGATGGGAATGGAGCAGCCGAAAGAGATGACAGGAAAATCTCTGATCGTAAAATAAAGCCCTGTGGAAAGAAAATGGCAGTTTTGCAGTAAACAGACTCTCAGACAGCAGGAATGCTGCCTGAGAGTCTTCGGCTGTTATGGGAGTTTTTTCCTGTGCAGAACTGTGTGACCTGAGTGAGACGGGGCGGGGAAGAATATAAAAGCAAGTCTTGAATGCGGGAGAGGTGAGAAATGATGCGAGAGAAGCTGACAAAGAGCGATGTGGAAAAGATCCAGGCGGAGATAGAGCACCGTAAGCTGGTGGAGCGAAGAGAACTGATCGAGGCGGTGAAGGAGGCGCGTTCCCACGGGGATCTTAGTGAAAATTTTGAATATCACGCCGCCAAGAAGGAGAAGAACCGCAATGAGAGCAGGATCCGTTATCTTGAGAGAATGCTGAAGACGGCGGTTATTGTAGAGGATCATTCCAAGGAGGATGAAGTCGGGCTTAACAATACGGTGGAACTCTACTGCGAGGACGATGATGAGGTGGAGACATACCGTCTTGTCACATCTGTGAGAGGAAGCTCCCTGAACGGCCTGGTCAGTATTGAATCGCCGATCGGGAAGGCGATCCTGGGGCACAGAGAGGGAGACAGAGTCTATGTAAAGGTCAATGACGATTATGGCTATTATGTAGTGATCAGGAAGGTGATCAACACACAGAGTGAGGAAGATGATCAAATCAGAAGCTATTAAGAGGGGGAGGGCGTATGAAGATCCATACACTTTTATTCGACCTTGACGGGACGATCACGGATTCCGGGCCGGGGATTATGAACAGCGTGCGATATGCCCTGCAGAAGGCGGGAAGGAAAGCTGCGGATGACGAGGAGCTGCGCTCGTTTATCGGACCGCCTCTCCACGGGCAGTTTCAGAAATTCTGCGGAATCACAGAAGAGGAGGCGCTTGAGATGGTCTCGCTATACAGAGAATATTATAAAGACCGGGGAATCTTTGAGAACAGCGTCTACGACGGCGTGATACCTATGCTTGAGAGAGTGAGAGCGGATGGTTATAAAGTTCTCCTGGCAACGTCAAAGCCGGAGCGGTTCGCAGAGATTATAGCAGAACATTTCGGCTTCGCGCAGTATTTCGACTTTATCGGAGGCGCGAATATGGACGGAAGCCGCACGGACAAGCGGGAAGTGATTGAATACGTTCTCGTCTCATGCGGAGTAGATGACAGGGACGGCGTCCTTATGATCGGAGACCGCAGATATGATATCGAGGGCGCGCGCAGGGCGGGAGTGCATTCCATGGGCGTGTTATACGGATACGGGAGCAGAGAAGAGATCGAGAGCGCAAAACCCGATTTTATCGCTGAGACTCCGGATGAGATCAGCAGGATCGTTCTGGACGGAGAGCAGTCTTAGGATCATGGAGATTCGGGCGGCTGATGTCCCGGTGTCTGAATGACATGAATTTTACTCTTTATAAAAACAGGGGCAGGATTTCCGGATGGAATCCTGCCCCTGAAGATTATGCGGACGCTTCATCTGTGTCCTCCGCGTTATTCTCTTTTTCCAGATTTTTAAACGCCGTGGAGAGCATCAGCTTGATCCTGTTCAGCTGGTTGACCTCGCTTGCGCCGGGGTCAAAATCAATCGCTACGATGTTGGACTGCGGATACAGGCGGCGAAGCTCTTTGATAACGCCTTTTCCTACTACGTGGTTCGGCAGGCAGGCGAACGGCTGTGTACATACAATATTGCCTGCGCCGCTGTGGATCAGCTCCAGCATCTCGCCTGTCAGGAACCATCCCTCTCCGGTCTGGTTGCCGATGGAGACGATTTCGGAAGCCATTTTCGCCAGATCCTCGATGTGCGCCGGCGGATCAAAGTGTTTACTGTCCGCGAAAGCTTTGGAGGCAGGCGAACGCAGCCACTCTACAGCCTTGATGCCCAGGTTGCCGATGAGAGCCTTTGACTTCTTAAATCCAAGGTGGGATACCTTGAAGTTCTGGTTGTAGAAGCAGTACTGCATGAAGTCGATCAGATCGGGAACGACCGCCTCCGCGCCCTCTGCCTCAAGCAGCTCTACCAGATGGTTGTTTGCCGCGGGCAGGAATTTTACAAGAATCTCTCCGACTACGCCGACTCTTGGCTTTTTGATATCCAGCGTCTCGATGCTGTCGAAATCACGGATGATCTCACGGCAGAGCCTTGCGAACTTCCGGCGCGACGGATAACCTTCGGATACAAATTTTTTCACAACTTCCACCCACTTGCGGTGCACTGCGTTCGTTGTTCCGGGAACTGCCTCGTAGGGGCGCATCCGATAGACGCACTTCATGAAAATATCTCCGAACACCGCGGCGTATGCTACGCGCACGGCCAGCGGGAGCGTCAGTTTGAATCCCGGATTGCCCTCCAGGCCGCTCAAGTTGATGGAGATGACCGGAATGTGTCCGTATCCCGCTTTCTTCAGCGCGCGCCGGATGAAGCCGATATAGTTGGAAGCGCGGCATCCGCCGCCGGTCTGGCTGATGATGACCGCCAGGTGGTCCGTATCATACTTACCGGACAGGATGGCATCCATGATCTGTCCGACTACGATCAGGGAAGGATAGCAGGCATCGTTGTTTACATATTTCAGCCCCATATCTACCGCCTGCCTGTTATCGTTCGGCAGCACCTCGATCTTATATCCGGCGGCCTTAAACGCAGGCTCCAGGAGCTCGAAGTGGATCGGCGACATCTGCGGGCAGAGGATCGTATGCGTTTTGCGCATTTCTTTTGTAAAAGGCACCTTCTCAATAGAGGATGGACGGATTTCCCGCGCTGCTTTTTTCTGGTCTCTGACACGGATTGCTGCGAGGAGCGAGCGCACACGGATCCTTGCTGCCCCCAGGTTATTTACCTCATCGATCTTCAGAGTTGTGTAGATCTTGCCTGAATCTGTCAGTATATCAGCAACCTGATCCGTAGTCACGGCGTCCAGGCCGCATCCGAAGGAGTTGAGCTGGATCAGCTCCAGGTTCTCTGTTGTCTTTACATAATTCGCTGCCGCATAGAGGCGGGAATGATACATCCACTGGTCCATCACATTCAGCGGGCGCTCCACCTGATGCAGATGGGAGATGGAATCCTCTGTCAGCACTGCGATGTTGTAGGATGTGATCATCTCCGGCAGACCGTGGTTGACCTCCGGGTCTATGTGATAAGGACGGCCTGCAAGCACAATCCCCTTATTGCCTGTCTCGTTCAGGAAACGGATCGTCTCCTCGCCTTTGCGGCGCATATCCTCGCGGCAGGCGGCAAGCTCATTCCAGGCGTCATGCACAGCGGATCGGATCTCGGCCTCCGAGAGGGAGAATTTTTTTCCGAGCTCTTCTGTCAGACGATAGGAGATGGTCTCTTCACTCTGGAGAGAGAGGAACGGATGGATGAAGTCCACATCCCCGTGCACGATCGGATCCATATTGTTCTTGATATTCTCCGGATAGGAGGTCACGATCGGGCAGTTGTAGTGGTTGTTGGCATCCTCGAACTCGTTGCGCTCATAGGGGATGGAAGGATAGAAGATATGCTTCACTCCTTCGTTGATGAGCCACTGTACATGGCCGTGCGCCAGCTTTGCCGGGTAGCACTCTGATTCACTCGGGATGGACTCGATTCCCAGTTCGTAGATCTTCCGCGTAGAAGCGGGGGAGAGTACGACCCGGAAGCCAAGTTTTGTGAAAAAGGTGAACCAGAACGGATAGTTTTCATACATGTTGAGAACGCGCGGGATTCCGATCACGCCGTGTTTCGCCTCGGATTCCTCCAGAGGCGTGTAGTCGAAATAGCGGTGGAACTTGTAGTCAAACAGGTTCGGCATCTGGTTCTTGGACTTCTCTTTCCCGAGGCCGCGCTCGCAGCGGTTCCCGGTGATGAACCTGCGCCCGCCGCTGAAATGATTGATCGTCAGGCGGCAGGTATTTGTACATCCGCGGCATTTTGTCATCGTTGTAGAGTATTCAAGGGCATTGATGTCCTCGATTGAGAGCATTGTCGTGCCCTCGCATTCTGTATAACGCTCCCTTGCGATGAGGGCGGCGCCGAAAGCGCCCATGATCCCTGCGATATCAGGCCGGATCGCCTCACAGTCCGCAATCTTCTCAAAGCTTCGCAGAACGGCGTTGTTGTAGAATGTACCGCCCTGTACGACGATGTGCTTTCCGAGCTCGGACGCATCAGATACTTTGATTACCTTGAACAGCGCGTTCTTGATTACCGAGTAGGCGAGGCCGGCGGAGATATCCGCGACGGATGCGCCCTCCTTCTGCGCCTGTTTTACTTTAGAGTTCATGAACACGGTGCAGCGTGTGCCAAGGTCGATCGGCGTCTGCGCGTAGAGCGCCTCGTGTGCGAAATCTTCTACGCTGTAGTTCAGTGATTTTGCGAATGTCTCGATAAAGGAGCCGCATCCGGACGAGCAGGCTTCGTTGAGCTGTACGCTGTCGATCGTCTGATTCTTGATCTTGATGCATTTCATGTCCTGACCGCCGATATCCAGGATACAGTCTACGTCCGGCTCGAAGAAAGCGGCGGCATAATAATGGGAAACCGTCTCCACTTCTCCTTCGTCGAGCAGGAGCGCAGCCTTGATCAGCGCTTCTCCGTAACCGGTGGAACAGGAGTGGACGATCTCAACGCCCTCCGGAAGCTGGCTGTAGATCTCCTTGATCGCTGTGATCGTCGTGCCAAGCGGATCTCCGTCATTGTTGTGGTAGAAGGAATAGAGGAGCGTTCCGTCCTCGCCTACCAGAGCGGCTTTTGTCGTGGTAGATCCGGCATCGATGCCGAGAAATGCTTTCCCGCGGTAGGTCGCGAGATCTTTAACCGGTACCTGGTGCTTTGCATGGCGCGCCGTAAATTCTTCATATTCTGCTGTGGTGGCAAAAAGCGGCTCGAGGCGCTCTACCTCCATTGCAATCTGCACTCTTGATTCCAGCCGGTTCTGGAGTTCGCGGAGCGCTACGGACATTTCCTTCTTAGAGTTGAGGGCGGATCCGATCGCGGCAAACAGATGAGAGTGGTTCGGCGCGATTGTATGCTCATCATCCAGCTTTAAGGTGCGCACGAAAGCGGCGCGCAGCTCCGAGAGAAAGTGGAGCGGTCCTCCGAGAAACGCCACATGCCCGCGGATCGGTTTCCCACAGGCGAGTCCGCTGATCGTCTGGTTTACGACAGCCTGGAAAATAGACGCTGCAAGGTCTTCCCTGGAAGCACCGTCGTTGATCAGCGGCTGGATATCGGACTTGGCAAATACACCGCAGCGGGCAGCGATGGAGTAAAGCGCCTGATAGTTCTTTGCATATTCATTCAGCCCGGAGGCGTCTGTCTGCAGAAGAGAAGCCATCTGGTCAATAAAAGAGCCTGTACCGCCCGCACAGACACCATTCATTCGCTGTTCAATATTGCCGCCTTCAAAATAGATGATCTTGGCATCTTCACCGCCCAGCTCGATGGCGACGTCTGTCTGCGGAGCGTAGTCCTGCAGGGCAGTCGAGACCGCGATGACCTCCTGCACGAAAGGTATGCCGAGATGTTTGGCAAGTGACAGACCGCCGCTTCCCGTGATGACCGGGGAGACCTGGATCGGGCCGAGCTTGTAGAGTGCACGGCCGAGAAGGTCGGACAGCGTTTCCTGAATATTGGCGAAATGTCTCTCATAGTCAGAAAAAAGGACTTCTTTGTCCTCATCCAGAATTGCGATCTTTACTGTTGTTGAACCAATGTCGATTCCGAGAGTATGTAATTCTTTCAGATTCATAATATGATCCCCATTCTTTTGTGTACTTTTTCATGATAAATAATATGAGTTACTACATATTAAATGTGTTTTTTGAATTTGCAACAATTAACATTATACGACAGGAATCTGAAAAAGACAATTGTTATTATTATGCGGGATTTCAAAATAATTCCGGGGCTTATGGGTAATTTATATAAAGATAGTATGAAAGCCCCGAAAAGAAATAACATGTGTTTGACAAACGGTTTGACTGACGGTACAATTGTATAGAAATTTGAAACAAGTACAAAAATGAAAGTAAGGGAGTAACTGCATTTGAACTGGCTGGACAAATTAGAAAGAAAACTGGGACGCTTTGCGATTCCTAATTTGACGGTATATCTCCTTGCGGGATATGTGATAGGTTTTGCGGTCATAAATTTTATGCCGGGCCTGCTGAACTGGTTTACGCTGGAACCGGGGCTGATTATCAGAGGACAGGTGTGGAGGATCATTTCCTGGGCGCTGATTCCGCCGACCACAAGCCTGATCTCACTGGTATTCCTCGTGCTTTTGTACTATTCGCTCGGAACGGCGCTGGAGAGGACATGGGGCACCTTCCGCTATAATGTTTACATTTTTTCAGGCATCCTGTTTACAGTGGTGGCTGCATTTTTGCTGTACGGGGCGCTGTACCTTATATACGGAGTCGAGTTCTCCCTGTCGTCCGTGGGACTGATCAGCACGAATTATATTACGATGTCGATCTTCCTGGCGTTTGCGGCGATCTATCCGGATATGGAGGTGCTTCTGTACTTTATTCTGCCGATCAAGATGAAATGGATGGCGCTCGTGTATGCGGCGATGGCTGTTTACTACTTCATTCAGGGCGGAATCGCAACGCGCGTTTCGATTGCAGCGTCGCTTCTGAATTTTGCCATTTTCTTCCTGTCCGGCAGAAAAACGAGGCGGTTCGGACCTCGCGGGCAGGCGCGGAAGGCGAAGTTCGAGAGACAGTCGAGACCTCACATGAACTATGCGGGCGGCGCAAGGCACCGCTGCGCGGTGTGCGGGCGCACAGAACTGGATGATCCGAATCTGGAGTTCAGGTTCTGTTCCAAATGCAGGGGAAATTACGAGTACTGCCAGGATCACCTGTTTACACATGAACATGTGAAATAAGGCAGTGCCATTTTGACGAAAAAAGAAGAGGAGAGATTATATGAAGAAGACGAAAGTGGTTTGTACGATGGGGCCGAACACAAATGATAAGGAGCTGATGCGTAAGCTTATGCTGAACGGTATGGACGTGGCGAGATTTAATTTTTCCCACGGCGACCATGAGGAGCAGAAGAGCAGGATGGATCTGCTCAAGCAGCTTCGCGAGGAAGAGCATACGAACACAGCGATCCTTCTGGACACCAAGGGGCCTGAGATCCGTACCGGAAGACTGAAAGACGGGAAGAAAGTTATGCTGGAGACCGGTGCCACTTTTACTCTTACTGTAGATGATATTGAAGGAGACGACAAGAAAGTTTCTATTTCCTATGAAGGTCTTGTACAGGACATTGACCGGGGAAATACGATCCTGATCGACGACGGGCTGATCGGCCTGAAGGTGGTAGGCAAGAAAGAAAGAGAGATTGTGTGCGAGGTAGTCAACGGAGGAGAGCTGGGCGAGAAAAAGGGAGTCAATGTCCCGAATGTGGCGGTCAGGCTTCCGGCGATCACAGAGAAGGACAAAGATGATATCAAGTTCGGAGTGGAGCAGGAGATTGATTTTATCGCTGCATCTTTCGTGCGCAACGCAGAATGTGTCCTGGAGATCAGGGCCTATTTAAAGGAACTCAACGCGCCTCATATTCCGATTATCGCGAAGATCGAGAATGCGGAGGGAATCCGCAATATCGATGAGATCATCCGTGCAGCCGACGGTATCATGGTAGCGCGCGGCGACCTGGGCGTTGAGATACCGGCAGAGGAAGTGCCGTATCTGCAGAAGATGATGATCCAGAAGTGCAACCAGAATTTCAAGACAGTTATCACGGCGACGCAGATGCTGGATTCTATGATGCGCAACCCGCGCCCGACGAGAGCGGAGGTTACAGATGTCGCCAACGCCGTATATGACGGAACGGACGCCGTTATGCTCTCGGGAGAGACCGCGCAGGGGAAATATCCTCTGGAGGCGCTCCAGATGATGGTGCATATCATCGAGAACACAGAGCAGCACCTTGACTATGACACGATGCTCGAGAAGCTGGGCGCGCATACAAAGAGCGGCCTGTCCACGGCAATCGGTTATTCTTCTGTGCTTGCTGCGGCGAATCTTGATGCAAAATGCATTATCACGCCTTCTGTGTCGGGAGCGACGACCCGCATCGTGTCGAATTTAAGGCCGAAACAGGATATCCTTGGTATCACGCCGAATGAGAGGACGCTGAGAAGGATGTCCATCTACTGGGGAGTGAGGCCGCTCAAGACGATGAAGTTCAATACGACAGATGATATCTGCAACAGCGCGATCGAGCTCGCGACAGTGAAGCAGTATATCGAGCCGGGCGATGTAGTCGTACTTACGGCGGGAATCCCGTCCCAGAACATCAGTCAGGAGCACACAGCGACGAGCAACATGATGAGGATCGCTATCGTTGATTAAGCCTTTCCGACAAATACAAGAAGGAGATAACAGCAATGGAAAAGAAACCATTTGTAACCAAGGAACAGCTGGATGAGATAACGAAGACATACCCTACCCCCTTCCATCTCTATGATGAAAAAGGGATTCGTGAAAATATGAAGAACCTGAAGGAGGCATTCTCCTGGAATCCGGGATTCAGAGAGTATTTTGCGGTGAAGGCCACCCCGAATCCGTTCCTGATCAATATTCTGAAGGAATACGGCTGCGGCTGTGACTGTTCGTCCTATACAGAGCTGATGCTCTCAGAAGCAATAGGGGTGACAGGAGATGGGATCATGTTCTCCTCAAATGACACGCCGGCCCAGGATTTTGAGCTTGCCGACAGGCTGGGAGCGATCATCAACCTGGACGACATCACGCATATTGATTTTCTTGAGAAGACGATCGGGCATATCCCGGAGACGATCAGCTGCCGGTATAACCCGGGCGGGCTGTTCAAGATCAGCAATGATATCATGGACAATCCGGGAGATGCTAAATACGGAATGACCACAGAACAGATTACGGAGGCGTACAAGATCCTGAAGGAAAAGGGCGCGAAGGAGTTCGGTCTCCACGCGTTCCTGGCAAGCAATACCGTGACCAATGATTACTACCCGATGCTGGCAAAAGTCCTGTTCGAGCAGGCAGTGCGCCTGGCGAAGGAGACAGGCGTGCACATCAAGTTTATCAATCTGTCCGGAGGAATCGGAATCCCGTACAGACCGGATCAGGAGCCGAACGATATCTTCGCTATCGGTGAGGGAGTCCGCAGAGTGTACGAGGAAGTGCTTGTTCCCGCAGGTATGGGCGATGTGGAGATCTACACGGAGCTCGGCCGCTATATGATGGGACCGTACGGCTGCCTTGTGACGAAGGCAATCCATGAGAAGCATACGCACAAGGAATACATCGGAGTGGACGCATGCGCAGTAAACCTGATGCGCCCGGCGATGTACGGGGCATACCACCACATCACGGTCATGGGCAAGGAGAACGAGCCATGCGACCACAAGTATGACATTACAGGCTCGCTCTGCGAGAACAACGATAAATTTGCGGTCGACAGGATGCTGCCGAAGATTGATATCGGCGATTATCTTGTGATCCATGATGCGGGAGCTCATGGCTTTTCCATGGGATACAATTATAACGGTAAGCTGAAATCCGCGGAGCTTCTCCTGAAGGAGGATGGAAGCGTGCAGCTCATCCGCAGGGCAGAGACGCCGGCAGATTATTTCGCGACATTTGACTGCTTTGAGATCGGGAAGAAACTGATAAAAAAGTGAAAAGATGTTGAAAAAGCAAAAATGATATGATATGATAATATGCGGCTCGGAGAAGATCCGAGCCGCATGGTATATGCCGCTGTGGCGGAATTGGCAGACGCACTTGACTCAAAATCAAGCGGGAAACCGTGCCGGTTCGAGTCCGGCCAGCGGCAGTGAGTATTCCCGGGAGAGGTTCTGAATATCCTTGTTTTCAGACTCCTCCGGGAGTTTTTTGCGTTGGGAAAAGAAAAATCCAGGATACATTTTCCTGAAATGTCTGGCAAAAGATATCCAGCAAAACAACAGAAGATAAAGCTTTATAAGATGACCTATTTTCCGTCAGCTCCCTTTTCATATATTGTAAGAAGCTCAGACAATGCCTTGATCCGCATTTTCGCGTCTGGAACCTCTCCGAATCCGTATTCTGCGAATACAAAGGGGACTCCGGCATCGCGGCAGGCGTCGGCGTCGCCCTGCGTGTCGCCCACATATACCACGTCCTTGAGAGCGTTCTTCTCCATGAGCTTCAGGATAGTCTGGCTCTTCGGAGTCTGTGTCTCACCGAAGCATAGATGGTCTTTGATATAAGGCCCGAGGCCGGATGCGTTCAGCATCGCTTCAATATATCCGCACTGGCAGTTGCTGACGATAAAGAGAGGATACTTCTCAGACAGCTTCTTTACCGTATCGACGACTCCGTCGTACATCTTTCCCGGATGAGCCTCCAGATACCGGTTTTCATAGTCAAAACAGACCGCGATAAAATCCATGCGCTCTTCCTCGGACAGAGAGGGAAAAAGAGCGTCGGCGATCTCAGTCATGGTCTTCCCGAAGAGTCCCTGGAGGATCTCTCCGTCTATTGTAAGGTCCAGTGATGAATTTTCACGGATTGCAAGGTTCCAGGACTCTGCCACAGAATCTGTAGAATCCCAGAGCGTTCCGTCAACGTCAAAAATAATTCCGTCCATTCTCATTCTCCTTCAAAATTTCTGTGCACAGTATGCGTGCACGCTTATTATACTATGGAACACGGAGCGGAGACAAGCGGCATTTGAGCAGGGAGCATTCGGAAAATCAGCCTTTAAAAAACACTATTTTTAGTGTATACTGGATTAATGCGAAAGAGAGCGATATAACATATAATTAATTCGTGCCTTCCGCGGTATGGCGGAGGGAGAAGGAGACGCTGATAAAATGAGAGAAAAAATTGTTCTGATCGACGGCCACAGCATACTGAACCGCGCGTTCTACGGAGTGCCTGACCTGACCAATTCGGAAGGGCTGCACACGAACGCGGTCTATGGTTTCCTGAATATTATGTTCAAAGTCCTGGACGAGGAGAAGCCGGAATACCTGACCGTCACATTCGACGTACATGCGCCCACATTCCGCCACAAGATGTTTGCCGACTATAAGGGCACGAGGAAACCAATGGCAGAAGAACTGCGGCAGCAGGTTCCTGTCATAAAGGACGTCTTAAAGGCAATGAAGATTGAGATCATAGAAAAGGAAGGCCTTGAGGCGGACGACCTCCTCGGGACGATCTCCTGCATGTGCGAGGAGAAGGGGATGGATGTATCCATTATCTCGGGGGACAGGGACACGCTCCAGCTTGCCACAGAGCACGTGAAGATCCGTATCCCGAAGACGAAGCAGGGAAGGACCGAGGTGGAGGATTACAATGCCGCGGATGTGGAAGAAAAATACGGCGTGACACCGAAAGAGTTCATCGACGTCAAGGCGCTGATGGGCGACGCGTCGGACAATATCCCGGGAGTGCCCGGTGTTGGAGAGAAGACAGCGACGAAGATCATACAGCAGTACAAGTCGATCGAGAACGCCTATGAACATGCGGATGAGCTGAAGCCTCCGAGAGCCAGCAAGAATCTGAAGGAGTTCTGGGAACAGGCGAAGATGAGCAAGACTCTGGCGACGATCGAGACTCATGCGGACATTGCCTTTGACGTTGAGAAGGCAAAGCTGGGAGAACTCTACACGAAGGAAGCGTATGAGCTCTTCCAGCGGCTCCAGTTTAAAAACATGCTGGGCAGGTTCGAGGCGGGGATCTCAGCCAATGAGATCGAGCAAAATTTCAGGGAAGTTACAGAACGCGCAGAGATCGAGAAGGTGTTCGCAGAAGCGCGGCAGGCAGAAACCGCAGGCGCGGCGTTTTCAAGAGATCCGGGGAATGTGCTTCCGCTGTTCGCCCATCCCTCCGGTTTTGGGAGAATCGCGGTTGCATACGGAACGGACAAGATCTTTTCTATCCCCTGCGATATGGACACAGATATGGAGTATCTCTTCGGGGAGCTGTCCCGTCTGGCAGGGACGGTAAAGTGCTTTTCTATGTGCGGCCTGAAGGAGTACCTCTCTTACCTTCCGGACGCAGACAGCGGCAGCAGCTTTGATGTGATCGTGGCTGCATATCTCCTGAATCCGCTGAAGAGCGATTATGATTATGAGGATGTGGCGCGGGAGCAGCTGGGGCTTCTTATAGACGAGAATATGGGGCAGGCGGAAAGGGCGTGCTATGAAGCGTATACGGCATATGCCGCGGCGCCTGTCCTGAAGAAAAAGCTGGAAGAGACCGGCATGGACCGCCTTTTCAGGGAGATTGAGATGCCTCTTGTATTTACCCTCTATGACATGGAGCAGGCCGGCGTCAAGGTGGAGGCGGAAGCGCTGAAAGCCTATGGGGACCAGCTAGGCACACGGATCGTGGAGCTGGAGAAAGAGATCTATGAGATGGCGGGGGAAGAGTTCAACATCAATTCCCCCAAGCAGCTCGGCGTAATTCTCTTTGAAAAGCTCGGGATGCCTCATGCGAAGAAGACGAAGACAGGATATTCAACGGCTGCGGATGTGCTGGACAAGCTGGCTCCTGATTACCCGGTCGTTGCGAAGATACTTGAATACCGTCAGCTCACGAAATTGAAATCCACCTATGCGGACGGGCTTGCCGGGTTCATCGGATCGGACGGGCGCATCCACGGGAAGTTCAACCAGACGATCACGGCGACGGGAAGGATCAGCAGCACAGAGCCGAATCTCCAGAATATTCCGGTCAGAATGGAGCTGGGCAGGCTGATCCGCAAGGTGTTCGTCCCGAAGGCGGGCTGCGTATTCGTGGACGCGGATTATTCACAGATCGAACTGCGCATCCTCGCCCACTGCTCCGGGGATGAGCAGCTGATCCAGGCGTACAGGGAGGCGAAGGACATCCACCGCATGACAGCCTCCCAGGTATTCCACACGCCATTCGACGAGGTCACTGACCTGCAGCGGAGAAATGCCAAGGCAGTCAACTTTGGCATCGTGTACGGCATCAGCTCCTTCGGGCTGAGCCAGGATCTCAGCATCACCCGCAAGGAGGCGGCGCAGTACATTGAACATTATTTCGAGACTTATCCGGGCATCAAGAGATTTCTTGACGATGCAGTGGCGCACGCGAAAGAGAAAGGATATGCGGTTACTCTGTTCGGAAGACGCAGACCTGTCCCTGAGCTGAAATCAAGCAATTTTATGCAGCGCAGCTTCGGCGAGCGCGTGGCCATGAACGCGCCGATCCAGGGAACCGCGGCGGACATTATCAAGATAGCCATGATCGGGGTGAACGGTGAGCTGAAGAAAAGAAATATGAAGTCGCGCCTGATCCTCCAGGTCCACGACGAGCTTCTGATCGAGGCGGATGAGTCGGAGGAAGAAGAGGTAAAAGCGATCCTGAAGGAGCAGATGGAGCATGCGGCAGAGCTGTCGGTTCCTCTGATCGCAGATATGCATACAGGGCACAGCTGGTATGAGGCGAAGTGACAGGATGAAGGTGCTTGGGATTACAGGGGGCGTAGGCTCCGGGAAAAGTGAGATATTAAAGTATTTAAAAGAAGAGTACGGCGCGGCGGTATGTCAGATGGACGAGACGGCGAGGGAACTGCAGCGGAAAGGGACGGAATGCTTCCGGAAGATTGCGGAGGCGTTCGGCTCCGGGATCGTCGGCGGAGACGGAGAACTCGACAGGAGGAAGCTGGGAGCGCGTGTTTTCTCTGATCCGCAGGAGCTGAGGCGGCTGAACAGCATCGTCCATCCGGAGGTGCTCCGGCGTGTGAGGGAGGATATTGAAGCGCACGAGGCGGCAGGGGAGAAGCTCTACGTCCTGGAGGCGGCCCTCCTGCCGGAAGTGGGGCGGGAGCTCTGCGATGAGCTCTGGTATATCTATGTGCCGGAAAACGTGCGGAGGGAGAGGCTGAAGGCCTCCCGGCAGTACACTGACGGGAAGATTACGGACATGATCGCGTCGCAGCCTTCGGAGGAAGCCTTCCGGGAGGCGTGCACCGCAGTCATTGACAATGGCGGTCCGTTTGAAAATACACAGAGACAAATAGGAGAGAAATTAAGATTATGAGAATGTGCAGCATTGCCAGCGGAAGCAGCGGCAACTGTATCTATGTGGGGAGCGATGACACGCATCTGCTCGTGGATACAGGGATCAGTAAGAAAAGGATAGAAGAAGGACTGCGCGAGCTTGAGATCAAAGGGGACGAACTGAGCGGCATACTGGTTACCCACGAGCATTCCGACCATATTCAGGGACTCGGCGTGTTCAGCAGGAAGTACGGGATCCCGATCTATGCGACGCCGGGGACAATCGAGGGAATCCGGAACTGTTCGGGACTCGGAAAGCTCCCTGACGGGCTGCTCCATCCGATACATACAGACGAGCCGTTTGTGCTCGGCGATATCACGGTCAATCCCTTCCGCATCTCCCACGACGCCAATGAGCCGGCGGGATACCGCCTGAACTGCGGGACAAAGTCTGTCGCCGTCGCCACGGATCTTGGGAAATATGATGCGTATACGGTTTCCGCCCTTGAGAATCTGGACGCGGTTCTCCTCGAGGCGAACCATGATATCCATATGCTGGAGGTGGGTGCTTATCCCTACTATCTGAAGCAGCGCATCCTGGGAGAAAAAGGGCATCTGTCAAATGAATTGTCAGGACAGCTCCTTTGTGATATACTACATGATAATTTGAAACACATCGTCCTTGGGCATCTGAGCAAAGAGAACAATTATGCAAGGCTTGCCTATGAGACGGTAAAGCTGGAGGTGACTCTGGCGGACAATGACTATAAAGGCGAGGATCTGGACATGTTTGTCGCGAATCGGGATTCCGTTTCGGATATTATTACAGTCTGATCATTCCGGCTGAACAGGAGGAAAAAAGATGAAGAAATGTATTGTTACAGTGCTTGGGAAAGACACGGTGGGCATTATTGCGAAGGTGTGCACCTATCTGGCGGAGAATGAGATCAACATTCTTGATATTTCACAGACGATTGTACAGGGATATTTTAATATGATGATGATCGTGGATGTGACAGGGCTGAAGAAAGATTTTACCGCAGTGTGCGACGAGCTGGAGCAGCTTGGGCAGGAGATCGGTGTGAACATCCGCTGCCAGAGAGAAGAGATCTTTGAAAAAATGCACAGACTGTAATATCAGTTAAAGAGCGCCGGCGGACCGGGCGCATGAGCCGCGGAGCAGCTGCCGGCGTAACTCTGAGATGAACAGTGAGAAGAATGTGAGGACAGAAAAATGATAAATATGTATGAAGTGTCAGAGACGAATAAGATGATCGAGCATGAAAACCTGGATGTGAGGACAATCACACTGGGGATCAGCCTGCTTGACTGTGTCGACTCTGATCTGAATGAACTGAACCGCAAGATCTATGAGAAAATTACGAAGCTGGCGGAGAATCTTGTCGCTACAGGGCAGGAGATCGAGAGGGAATTTGGAATCCCGATCGTAAATAAAAGGATTTCCGTGACGCCTGTCTCTCTTGTGGGAGGCGCTGCGTGCAGGACGCCTGAAGATTATGTAACGATCGCGAGGACTCTGGATAAGGCCGCGCACAAGGTCGGCGTGAACTTCATCGGCGGATACTCCGCCCTTGTTTCCAAGGCGATGACGAAGAGCGACGAGAATCTGATCCGGTCGATTCCCCAGGCGCTCGCGGAGACGGAGCGCATATGCAGCTCTGTAAACGTAGGTTCCACGAAGACAGGGATCAATATGGATGCGGTGCGCCTGTGCGGCGAGATCGTCAAGGCGACGGCAGAGGCGACAGCAGACAATGACTCGCTGGGATGTGCAAAGCTGGTGATTTTCTGCAATGCTCCGGATGACAATCCGTTCATGGCCGGGGCCTTCCTCGGCGTGACCGAGGCGGATGCTGTGATAAATGTCGGGGTAAGCGGTCCGGGCGTTGTGAAGAAGGCACTGGAGAAGGTGCGCGGCAAAGGTTTTGAGGAGCTGTGTGAGACGATTAAGAAGACTGCGTTCAAGGTTACCCGCGTGGGGCAGCTCGTCGCAGGCGAGGCGTCCTCGCGCATGGGCATTCCCTTCGGGATTGTAGACCTTTCCCTTGCTCCGACTCCGGCTGTAGGGGACAGCGTGGCTGAGATTCTGGAAGAGATCGGGCTGGAGCGAGTGGGCGCGCCGGGCACGACGGCGGCTCTTGCGATGCTTAACGACCAGGTGAAGAAGGGCGGCGTTATGGCTTCCTCCTATGTGGGAGGATTGAGCGGAGCATTTATCCCGGTCAGCGAGGACCAGGGGATGATCGACGCGGTGAAAGCGGGCTCCCTCACGCTGGAGAAGCTTGAGGCCATGACATGTGTCTGCTCGGTGGGGCTTGACATGATCGCAATCCCCGGCAAGACGGCAGCATCGACAATTTCAGGAATTATCGCGGACGAGATGGCGATTGGCATGGTGAACCAGAAGACGACGGCAGTCCGCCTCATTCCCGTGATCGGCAAAGACGTGGGCGATACGGCGGAGTTCGGAGGACTCCTCGGGTATGCGCCGATTATGCCGGTGAACGAGTTCGGGTGCGATGCGTTTATCAACAGAAAGGGAAGAATCCCCGCACCGATCCACAGTTTTAAAAATTAGAGAACAGATAAAAGGGATGAAACAGTAGAATGAATACGCCGGGATGACAGCGGCGGAACGGAGAGGTTTATGAGGAAAACAGCGATCGTAACAGACAGTAACAGCGGAATTACCCAGAGAAGAGGAAGAGAACTGGGCATCTATGTGCTCCCGATGCCCTTCTTTATCGACGGCGAACTCTTTCTGGAAGATATTTCCCTGACACAGGAGCAGTTTTATGAGAGACTGGGAGCAGATTCGGAAATCTCAACATCCCAGCCGTCGCCGGGAGATGTGATGGAGCTGTGGGAAAAGCTTCTCAGAGAATACGATGAGATCGTCCATATCCCGATGTCCAGCGGGCTCAGCAGCAGCTGTGAGACGGCGCTGGCGATCGCGGCGGAATATGACGGGAGGATCCAGGTGGTGAACAACCAGAGGATATCCGTCACCCAGGAGCAGTCCGTCTATGACGCCTTGGCACTGAGGGATCGGGGGATGTCCGCCCGAGAGATACGAGAGGCGCTGGAGCGGGAAAAATTTCAGTCAAGCATCTATATTACGGTAGATACACTCAAGTACCTGAAGAAAGGCGGGAGAATCACACCGGCGGCAGCGGCAGTCGGGACTGTTCTGAATCTGAAGCCGGTGCTGCAGATCCAGGGAGAGAAGCTGGACGCTTTCGCAAAGGTCAGGGGATGGAAGGCTGCCAAGAAGGCGATGCTCAATGCGGTTGAGAGGGATCTCGCAGAGCGGTTCGCAGATGTGAAGGACGATATGATCCTGGGAATGGCGTATACCTGCAGCAGGGAGGAAGCCCAGACGTGGAAGAAGGAGATCCGGGAGCGGTTCCCGGGCTATGAGATGCTGGAGGGACCGCTTTCTCTGAGCGTTGCCTGCCACATCGGACCGGGGGCGATGGCGGTCACATGTATGAAAAAGATCTGAATCCACGGATTCAGATCTTGATAACCGCCTGCTTATATTCGTTTAGAAATGCTGTCTTGAATTTATCTGTCACGACAGAGGTATACAGGTTGGATGCCAGGATGTCATTCCTGAGCATCTGCTGTCCGAGCGGGGGAAGGCCGCTGCTCTCAGACAGTCTTGTGAGGACCGGGACGCGGCTCATCTCAGAAAAGAGTGAGAAGAGCTTCTCCCGGTCTTTCCTGAATCCGAGAAGGCGGGCGTAAAAATGCCTGCCGTTTTCAATATATTTCCGCACATCTTTTTTCTTGATCCCCAGCATAATGTGAAGGAGAGCCCGGCTGATCCTGGAGTATGTGATCTCCCGCGTTTTCAGGAGGTCACAGAACTGCATGTAATTGAAGAAGTTGTTGAGCTGAGAACAGATGCGGTTCGCCAGCTCCCCAGAGACATCCATATAGCGCGTGAGATCTTCCGGCTGTTTGTTGAGCAGCTTGTATTTCAGGATCAGAGAAAAGTCGTTCTGGCAGACCGGGTACTGGACATTGTGATAGTCGCTGAGCAGTTCCAGGCAGCAGGCGGGGACCTGTTCGCCGAGCTCCGCGAGTATGCTGGAAAAAGGCATGTCTTCAAAGGTGCCTCCTGAGCGTTCCGCCCGCAGGGAAGAAGCTGAGTAGGCGAGCAGGGAACGGATGGCGGAAGCAGAGCTGTACTGCCCTGACAGAGATTTGTCGTGATAGTGCGCCCCCTGCCGGAGTATCGTATAGGGAACCATGCGGCTGCCGAGCTTCTTCAGCGCCTTCAGGTATTCTATGCCGAGGATGTTGTTCGGATCGTCCAGCAGGGAGGCGAGAGCCTCGTTTCCGGTATACTCCGACAGCGCTTTCTGCCTTGCGGAGGGGTAGGAGCAGCCGCTGCGCAGGGCCTTCTTTAAAAGCTCCTGGTATCCGGCAGGTTCCTCCAGGAGGATGCCGGCGGTCTCCTGGAGAGCCTCCAGGTCATTGCTTTCGCTTCCGAAGCAGATCGAGTCCACTGCGCCGAGACTGTCCAGGAGGGAGACGGCCCCCATTGCAAAAAATTCCGCGCTGCCTGAAGCGTAACATACAGGGAGCTCGAAGACTGCACCGGCGCCGCATTTTAAAGCCATCTCAGCGCGGAGACGCTTGGGCATGACCGCGGGAGTGCCGCGCTGGACATAATCCCCGCTCATGACGACGACAGCGGTATCAGCCCCGGCTGCGCGCTTTGCTTCTTCTATATGATATAAATGGCCGTTGTGGAACGGATTGTATTCTGTGATTAAACCGACAATTTTCATTAGAATCTCCTTGTATAACATTTCCCTAACCATTATACTATAAAAAGATGGATTCTAATAGAAAAAATATTATGAAGAGGGTGTAAGGCATGGGCCAGGACAGAAAATTTGATGTAGAACAGATGACAGAGCTGCTGGAGGAACATAATTTCAAACAGCTGAAAGAAGAACTGGAGTCCATGCATCCCGTTGATATCGTCGATGCCCTGGACGAGCTGGACAAGAAGCAGAGAACACTGATTTTCCGCCTGCTGGCGAAAGAAGAAGCGGCGGAAGTATTCACGGATATGGAAAGCGACATGCGAGAGGATCTGATCAATGCACTGACGGATTCTGAGCTCGAAGAAGTCATGGAAGAGATGTACGTGGACGATACGGTGGACGTGCTCGAAGAGATGCCGGCAAATGTGGTGGACCGTCTTCTCATGGCGACAGATGAGGACACGCGCAAGAAGATCAACGCGCTCCTTCAGTATCCGGAGGACAGCGCGGGGAGCATCATGAACGTCGAATATATCAGCCTTCGCAGAGAGATGACAGTGGCAGACGCCATCCTGAAGATCCGGCAGGTCGGCATTAACAAGGAGACGATCTATACCTGTTATGTCACCGAAAAGAAAAAGCTGATCGGCATGGTAGACGTCAAGGATCTGCTGACGGCAGGAGAATCGAGAAAGATCGAAGAGATCATGGATGACAATGTCCTCTTTGCCCGGACGCTGGACGATCAGGAGTACGTGGCGAACATGATCAACAAATACGGTCTTGTGGCAATCCCGATTATCGACCACGAGGACTGCCTGGTCGGTATTGTAACGGTTGACGACGCCATGCTTGTCCTGCAGGATGAGACGACGGAAGATATCAGTATCATGGCCGGCGTCAGCCCGAATGAAGATTCTTATTTCGGGACGTCTGTCTTCCGGCATGCGAAGAACCGTTCCCTCTGGCTGATGCTCCTGATGCTCTCAGCGACGGTGACAGGAGAAATACTGGGCTATTATGAGGATGCCATGGCAGTGATGCCGGTACTGATCACATTTATTCCCATGCTGATGGGAACAGGCGGAAACTGCGGATCGCAGAGTTCTACACTTGTGATCCGCGGGCTTGCCGTGGGCGAGATTGAGTTTAAGGATATTTTCAGGGTCATTTTCAAGGAGATCCGCATCGCGCTGATTGTCGGGCTGCTTCTGTCAGCCGTCAACGGGATCCGGATCTACCTCATGTATGAACAGAATCTCATGCTGGCGCTGGCTCTGGGCGTCACGATGATCGCGGTGGTTGCAATGGCGAAGTGCATCGGCTGTATTCTGCCGCTTTTGGCGAAGAAACTGGGGCTGGATCCGGCGATCATGGCGGCGCCGCTGATCACAACGATATTGGACACCTGCACAATCCTTGTGTACTTCAATATCGTGACAGCATTCTTCCATATATAATAGGGAGAGACAGAAGATAAAAAAGATTGTTATTTTTGTCACAAACATAGAAAAAAAGTATATGAAATATGTCGATTGTATTTGAAAATGCACATGAATTGTACTTGTATACAAAAAACCTTTGAGTTATAATAAGCATGGTTATCAAGTTATAAAAAATGAAAGGTGGCTTTTCAATCATGGGATTTATTGATGAAATCAAGGCTAGGGCAAAGGCGGATAAAAAGACGATCGTGCTTCCGGAGACAGAGGACGCGAGAACTTATAAGGCTGCGGAGACAGTCTTAAAAGAAGGAATCGCTGACCTGATCCTGATCGGAAAAAAAGAGGATATCGAGAAGAACAAAGGCGCGTACGACATTTCAGGCGCACAGATCGTTGATCCGGCGACAAATGACAAGACAGAAGCTTATATTGCGAAGCTTGTCGAGCTGAGACAGAAAAAAGGAATGACAGAAGAGCAGGCGAGAGAACTGCTTATGAGCAACTACATATATTATGGCGTTATGATGGTGAAGATGGGAGACGCTGACGGAATGGTTTCCGGAGCGTGCCACTCCACGGCAGATACGCTCCGTCCGTGCCTTCAGATCCTGAAGACAAAACCGGGCACAAAGCTTGTATCCGCATTCTTCCTGATGGTGGTTCCGGACTGCGACATGGGCGCGAACGGAACATTTATCTTTGGCGATGCGGGACTTGAGCAGAATCCGGATCCGGAGAAGCTTGCGAATATCGCGCTTTCCTCCGCGGAATCCTTCCGCACTCTGACGGGAAAAGAGCCGATCGTGGCAATGCTTTCTCATTCCACGAAGGGCAGCGCAAAGCATCCGGACGTAGATAAGGTAGTAGAGGCGACAAAGCTCGCACATGAGCTTGATCCGGAGCTGAAGCTTGACGGAGAGCTGCAGCTGGATGCGGCGATCGTTCCGGAGGTAGGAGCGTCAAAGGCGCCGGGCAGCACTGTTGCAGGACATGCCAACGTACTGATTTTCCCGGATCTGGATGCGGGAAACATCGGCTACAAGCTGGTTCAGAGACTTGGAAAAGCAGAGGCTTACGGACCGCTTACACAGGGAATCGCAGCTCCGGTCAACGATCTGTCGCGCGGATGCAGCGCAGAGGACATCGTCGGCGTTGTCGCGATCACATCTGTACAGGCTCAGGCGCAGGCTTAAGAGAGCCGGAACGGCAGGACAGAATATCAGGGCAGCAAAGAAGCAGAGCATTCAGGGGACGGTTACCGTCCCCTGCTCGGGATAGAATCAAAAGTTTTCGGGAGGAAAGAAAATGAATGTATTAGTAATCAACTGCGGAAGCTCATCTCTGAAATTCCAGCTGATTAACGCGGAGACAGAGGATGTGCTGGCAAAAGGAATCTGCGAGAGGATCGGGATCGACGGACGTCTCACATATCAGCCGACAGGCGGAGAGAAGGAGAAGTCAGACAAAGCTATGCCGACGCATACAGAGGCGATCCAGTTTGTAATCGACGCTCTGACGAACGCAGAGACAGGCGTTGTCAAGAGCCTGGATGAGATCGGCGCTGTCGGACACCGCGTCGTACATGGCGGAGAGAAGTTCGCATCTTCTGTTGTCATTACAGAGGACGTGAAGAAAGCGATCGAAGAGTGCAATGAGCTTGCGCCGCTCCACAATCCTGCCAACCTGATTGGAATTGAGGCATGCCAGAAGCTGATGCCGGGCACGCCGATGGTTGCTGTATTTGACACAGCGTTCCATCAGACAATGCCGGAGAAGGCATATATGTACGGCCTTCCGTATGAGTATTATGAGAAATATAAAGTGAGACGCTACGGCTTCCACGGGACAAGCCACAGCTATGTCTCAAAGAAGGCTGCGGAAGTGATGGAGAAACCATACGACCAGCTGAAGACGATCGTCTGCCACCTGGGCAACGGATCCAGCGTAACCGCTGTTATGAACGGCAAATCCGTGGACACATCAATGGGCCTGACTCCGCTGGAGGGACTGGTCATGGGAACGCGCTCCGGAAACATTGATCCTGCGATCATGGAGTATATTGCGGGAAAAGAGAATCTTGATATCGAGGGCGTGATGAATGTACTGAACAAAAAGTCCGGCGTGTTCGGGCTTTCCGGCGGACTTTCCAGCGATTTCCGCGATCTCACAGATGCGATGAACAGCGGAGATAAGAAAGCGAAGATCGCTATGGATGTATTCTCCTACAACGTTGCAAAATATATCGGATCCTATGCGGCTGCGATGAACGGCGTGGACGATATCGTGTTCACTGCAGGGATCGGAGAGAATGACGACTATGTAAGAGAGCAGGTCTGCAGCTATCTTGATTACCTGGGCGTTGATTTTGACAAAGAGATAAATACCGGGCTGAGAGGAACTCAGAAGGAGCTTACGAAACCGGGATCCAAGGTCAGAGTTTTCGTTATCCCGACAAATGAAGAGCTTGCGATTGCAAGAGAGACGCTTGCGCTTGTAAAATAAATCTGAAATGCCGTCCCGCTTAAGGCAGGGACGGCATTGGTGTGTGTACCTGCCGGATGTAAATAGGGATGATATTTTCGCGCAGGGCAGAAAACTGGTAAAAAACTTGGTATTTTTATGGTTGACAAACAGGATTTACATGCTATAATAGTCTAGGTATGAATAGGAGTAAACAATTATGTTAATTAACCTATCAGACGTTTTGTCAGACCAGCATAAAGCGGTTGAAGAGACTGTGCGGCTGGAGATGGAAGAGATCCGGATGAAGTCCGGAACCTACCCCATTGTCAGCAAGGAGCCGGTTCATGTGAGCGTGGAGCATATAAGGGGAAAGGAACTGCTCATTAAGGCAGATGCCAGACTGACTGTTGTAATTCCATGCGACAGATGCCTGGAAGATGTCAGGCAGAAATTTGTATTAGACTTTACAAAACATGTGGACGTAGGCCTCTCCGACGCAGAACTGACAGAGGAGCTGGATGAATCAAGCTTTATTGACGGATATCATCTTGACGTGGACAAATTGCTCTATAATGAGATTTTGTCAGGCTGGCCGACGAAAGTTCTCTGCAGGGAAGACTGCAGAGGATTATGCAGAATATGCGGCCGGAACCTGAATACGGGGTCCTGCGACTGCGAAGATCCGGGACTTGATCCGAGAATGTCAGTTGTCCGTGACTTATTTAAGAATTTTAAGGAGGTGTAACCTATGTCAATCTGTCCAAAGAATAAATCTTCTAAAGCAAGAAGAGATAAAAGAAGAGCCAACTGGAAGATGAGCGCTCCGAATCTTGTAAAGTGCAGCAAATGCGGCGAGCTGATGATGCCTCACCGTGTATGCAAGGCATGCGGAGCTTACAACAAACGCGAAATCATTTCCGTTGACTAATGACAAGCTTGCAGAGAGGGCGTAAAAACTTTGTGTTTTACGCCTTTTTTTGTTGATTTTTATATTGATTTCCAGTAGAATTAGTTCAGTAGTGTTAGGAGGAGAAGATATGTCTGATATTACGAAAGTCGCTCTTGACGCGATGGGCGGAGACAATGCGCCCGGAGAGATCGTCAAGGGGGCGGTGGAGGCTGTCGGCAGGAGGAAGGATATCAAGATCTTTCTGACGGGAAAAGAAGACCGTCTGCGGAAAGAGCTTTCACAGTATACTTATCCGAAGGAGCAGATCGAGATCGTGAATGCGACGGAAGTGATCGAGACTGCCGAACCTCCGGTAAAGGCGATCCGCGGAAAGAAAGATTCATCGATTGTAGTGGCAATGAAGATGGTGAAGAATGGGGAAGCGGATGCCTTTGTCTCGGCGGGAAGCACCGGCGCCGTACTCGTAGGAGGACAGGTGCTCGTCGGAAGGATCAAGGGAGTGGAGAGACCTCCGCTGGCGCCCCTTCTTCCGACTCTGAAAGGCGTTTCGCTGCTGATCGACTGCGGGGCAAACGTAGATGCCAGACCGTCCCATCTTGTACAGTTTGCCAAGATGGGTTCAATTTATATGGAGAGCGTCATGGGAAAGAAGAATCCGACTGTCGGTATCGTGAATATCGGCGCGGAGGAGGAGAAGGGAAATGCCCTTGTGAAGGAGACCTTCCCTCTTCTCAAGGCATGCACGGATATCAATTTTATCGGCAGCGTGGAGGCGAGAGATATCCCATACGGCGCGGCAGATGTCATCGTCTGTGAAGCATTTGTGGGGAATGTGATCCTCAAGCTGTATGAAGGAGTGGGAGGAGCCCTGCTCAAGAAAGTAAAGAGCGGATTGATGACGAATCTGCGGAGCAAGATCGGTGCATTGCTCGTAAAACCTGCGCTGAAGGCTACGATGAAAGATTTTGACGCGAGCGAGTATGGCGGGGCACCGCTTCTTGGGCTGAACGGTCTGGTTGTGAAGACACATGGAAGTTCTACTTCCACAGAGGTGTGCAATTCAATTATTCAGTGCGTCACATTCAAACAACAGAATATCAACGGGAAAATAAGGGCAGCCATTCAGGGGGCGCAGGATGAAGAAAAAGAAAAGAGTGTAGGAGGAGCAAAGTGATGGAATTTGAAAAACTGCAGGACATTATAGCGGATGTGTTGAATGTTCAGAAAGAAGATATCAGACCGGAGACAACCTTTGTGGATGATCTGGGAGCGGATTCGCTTGATATTTTCCAGATCATCATGGGAATCGAAGAAGAGTTCGATATTGAGATCGACAATGATGAAGCAGAGAAAATAGTGACTGTACAGGATGCGGTCGATCAGATCAAGAAGGCTGTAGAATAATAAGCTGACAGTGAAAAAGCCCTCAGGGGCTTTTTCCTTTTCACGATAAAACCAAAAGAAGGCAGGAACAGTTATGGAACACAGATTAAGAGAACTGGAGCGGAAGATCGGCTATACCTTTCATGATTTTTCTCTTTTGAAGCGGGCAATGATGCACAGCTCTTATACGAATGAGAAGCATATGGAAAAATACCAGTGCAATGAGAGGCTGGAATTTTTGGGAGACGCCGTGCTTGAGCTTGTATCCAGTGAATTTCTCTTTAAAGAGTCACCGAAGGTGTCGGAGGGGGAACTCACCAAGACGCGGGCGAGCATGGTATGCGAGCCGTCTCTTGCGCTCTGCGCGCGCGACATCGGCCTGGGGGACTACCTTCTTCTCGGGAAAGGGGAAGAGGCTACCGGCGGGAGAAAGCGGGACTCTATCACATCGGATGCCATGGAGGCCCTGATCGGGGCGATCTATCTTGACGGTGGTTTTACTAATGCAAAAGAGTTTATTCACCGCTTTGTGCTGACAGATCTGGAGGACAAGAAGCTCTTTTATGATAGTAAAACTATCTTGCAGGAGATCGTACAGGCTGATAAGAACGAGGAGATTTCTTATCATCTTATCCGGGAAGAAGGGCCGGATCACAACAAATCCTTCTATGTAGAAGTAAAGATCGGGCAGAAGAGTTATGGATCCGGACAGGGGCGGACGAAAAAGGCGGCGGAACAGAAGGCTGCATATGAGGCGATTCTGAAACTCAGAAAGCAGAAGTAAGCGGGTGTTATATGTATTTAAAGAGCATAGAGGTGCAGGGGTTTAAGTCCTTTGCAAACAAGATCAAATTTGACTTTCATAACGGGATCACAGGGATCGTCGGCCCGAACGGCAGCGGAAAAAGCAATGTCGCGGACGCGGTGCGCTGGGTGCTGGGAGAGCAGCGCGTAAAGCAGCTCCGCGGAGGGAGCATGCAGGACGTTATCTTCTCCGGCACGGAGAACCGCAGGCCCCTGAGCTATGCTTCGGTGGCGATCACGCTGGACAATTCAGATCATAAGCTGCCGGTGGAGTTCGAGGAAGTCACCGTGACCAGAAAGCTGTACCGTTCCGGCGAGAGCGAATATCTGATCAACGGCGCTGCATGCCGCCTGAAGGATATCAATGAGATGTTCTATGACACGGGTATCGGAAAAGAGGGCTACTCGATTATCGGACAGGGACAGATCGATAAGATCCTGAGCGGAAAGCCTGAAGAGCGCCGGGAGCTTTTTGACGAGGCTGCGGGGATCGTGAAGTTTAAGAGACGCAAGACGCTGTCACTGAAGAAGCTGGAAGAAGAGCGCATGAACCTGACACGTGTCAATGATATCCTGTCAGAGCTGGAGAAGCAGCTCGGCCCTCTGGAGAAGCAGTCGGAGACCGCTCGGGAATATCTGAAGAAAAAAGAAGAGCTGAAGGTCTTTGATATCAATATGTTCCTTCTGGAGGAAGAGCGGCTCAGGGAGCGGATCAGAGAAACTGCGGAGAAATACGAGAACGCCTCGTCTGAGATGGAGACTTCCAGCGCGCGCTATGAAGAGATGAAGGCGGAGTATGAGAGGATCGAGGAAGAGGTCGAAGAGATTGATCTCGCGATTGAGAATGCGAAGAATCAGCTCAATGAGACCAATCTTCTGAAGCAGCAGCTGGAGGGGCAGATCAATGTCCTGAAGGAGCAGATCAATACGGCGCGCATGAACGACGAGCACTATGACAGGCGCCTGAGCACGATCCGCGGGGAGATCGATGCAAAAGCAGGACAGAGAAAGGCGTTTGAGGAAGAGCGGGACGAAGTGCAGAGAAAGCTGGCGGAAGTCTCGGGACAGGATAAAGAGGCGGCAGAACAGCTGATCATTGTGCAGACACGGATCGCGGAGAATACGGCAGCGATCGAGAGCGGGAAGCAGGAGATCATGGAGCTTTTGGGGAATCGGGCTTCTACAAAGGCGAAGATCCAGCACTACGATACGACGAGAGAGCAGATCGCTTCCAGGAAGGCTGTCCTGGCAAGAAATATCCTGGAGATCTCATCCGAGGCGGAGGAGCAGAATGACAGCCTCAGGAAATATGAGGCTGAGCTGAAGAGCGTCAGGAGCAGGATCGCAGAATGCAGCAGGCGGATTGCGGAGGACGAAGATGAGATTGAAAGGCTCCGGAAGGAGCTTGCCGATAAGCAGGAAAAGCTGAAGATCGGGCAGACTGCCTATCACAGAGAGGCGTCCCGCCTGGAGTCTCTGAAAAACATCACGGAGCGCTATGACGGCTATGGGAACAGCATCCGAAAGGTGATGGCAAACAGAGACCGGGAGAAGGGCCTGCTCGGCGTAGTCGCGGATATCATAAAAGTGGATAAAGAGTACGAGATCGCTGTGGAGACAGCGCTCGGCGGAAACATACAGAACATCGTGACGGATACGGAAGAGACGGCAAAGCGGATGATCGCATTCCTGAAGAAAAATAAGTTCGGGCGGGCGACTTTCCTTCCGCTTACGAGCATGCGCGGGAGCGGGGGAATCCGCCAGGAGGAAGCGCTCCGTGAGCCGGGAGTTATCGGGCTTGCCAACACGCTCGTGCACGTTGAGAAGCGTTTCGAAGGGCTTGCTGATCAGCTCCTGGGACGGACGATCGTCGTGGATCACATTGACCACGGCATCGCGATCGCGAGAAAATACCGGCAGTCGCTCCGGCTTGTGACTCTGGAAGGAGAGCTGATCAATCCGGGCGGGTCAATGACCGGAGGTGCGTTCAAAAATTCCAGCAATCTTCTGAGCAGGCGCAGGGAGATCGAAGAATTTGAGAAGACGGTATCCATGCTCCGCTCGGATATGGATGAGATGGAGAAGGCGGTGGAGGAGATTAAAGCCTCCAGGACTTCCTTCTATAACGAGATCGATCAGCTGCGGCAGGAGCTGCGCGAGGCGTCCGTCGACGAGAATACGGCGAAGATGAACGTAGAGCAGATCCAGGTGCGGCAGCTTGAGGCAAAGCGCCGGTACGACGCTATTTTGAAGGAGCAGGAAGGCCTGGCGGAGGAACTGCGGGAGATCGCGGACAATGAAGAATCGATCCAGATGGAGCTTGAGACATCGGAAAATCTGGAGAGAGAGCTGAATGAAAAGATTGAAGCCATGCAGAAGGCTCTGGAGAAGGAGAGGGAAATCGAGGCTGTCCAGCTGAAGCAGTCAGAGGAAATGCATCTCTCGCTGGCAGGCCTGGAGCAGCAGAGCTCTTTCATCCGGGAAAATATCCAGCGTATCGAAGAAGAGACCGCAAAGCTGGAGCAGGAGCTGGAGGAGCTGAGCCAGAATAAAGGAAACGCTTCCGAAGAGATCCGCGGGAAAGAGAAGAAGATCCGGGAACTGCAGGAGACAATACAGGGATCAGGAGAACTGTTCCTTGAGATTGAAGAGGAAATCAGGCAACAGACCGCTACCAGGGAAGAACTGAACCGGCGGCATAAAGGTTTCCTGCAGCAGAGGGAAGAGCTCTCCGAGCATATCTCGGCACTGGATAAGGAGTGCTTCCGTCTGAACAGCCAGAAGGAATCCTACGAGGAGGCTTCGGAAAAGCAGATCAATTATATGTGGGAGGAATATGAGCTCACATACAACCGCGCCATGGAACTTCGGAATGCGGACCTGACTGATCTCGCATACATGAAGCGAAGAATACAGGAGCTGAAAAACGAGATCCGCAAGCTGGGGAATGTCAACGTCAATGCGATTGAAGACTTCAAGAGCGTATCAGAGCGTTATACTTTCCTCAAAGGGCAGCACGATGATCTCGTGGAGGCGGAAGCGTCTCTTGTCCAGATCATCGACGAGCTGGACGAGGCAATGAGAAAGCAGTTCGCGGAGCAGTTCGCGCGCATCGCACAGGAGTTTAACCTTGTGTTCCGCCAGCTGTTCGGCGGGGGAAAAGGAACGCTGGAGCTGATGGAGGAAGAGGATATTCTGGAGGCGGGGATCCGGATTGTCGCCCAGCCTCCGGGCAAAAAGCTGCAGAATATGATGCAGCTCTCGGGCGGCGAGAAGGCGCTGACGGCCATCTCCCTTCTGTTCGCAATCCAGAACTTGAAGCCGTCCCCGTTCTGTCTGCTGGATGAGATCGAGGCGGCTCTGGACGACAATAATGTCACCCGGTTTGCGCAGTATCTGCACAAGCTGACCAAGAATACACAGTTCATCGTGATCACCCACAGGAGGGGCACGATGGCGTCTGCTGACCGGCTCTACGGAATCACCATGCAGGAGAAGGGCGTCTCCACGCTCGTCTCGGTAGATCTTCTTGAGGATGAGCTGGACAAGTAGGATACCACAGGAAAGAGAGGAAATAGAATGGCGGAGAAACAAGGTTTTTTTAAACGTCTCGTGTCTGGGCTGACAAAGACCAGAGACAATATTGTGTCCGGGATGGACAGCATTTTCCACGGTTTTTCAAAGATTGACGACGAGTTCTACGATGAACTGGAAGAGACGCTGATCATGGGAGATCTGGGTGTAAGGGCGACGATGAACATCCTGGAGGACCTGAAGGAGAAGGTAAAGGCACAGCATATCAAGGAACCGGCGGAGTGCCGTCAGCTCTTGATCGACAGCATCAAAGAGCAGATGGACGTTGGAGAGACAGCCTATGAGTTCGAGGACAGGACTTCTGTTGTGTTTGTGATCGGCGTCAACGGAGTCGGAAAGACGACCACGATCGGGAAGCTCGCAGGCAAGCTGCGCGCCCAGGACAAGAAGGTAGTCCTCGCCGCTGCGGATACATTCCGCGCGGCGGCGGGAGAGCAGCTGAGGGAATGGGCGAACCGCGCCGGAGTGGACATGATCGGCGGGCAGGAAGGCGCGGATCCCGCTTCCGTCGTATATGACGCGGTGGCCGCCGCAAAGGCGAGAAAGGCGGACGTGCTGCTCTGCGATACCGCAGGGCGCCTGCACAATAAGAAGAATCTGATGGAGGAGCTGAAGAAGATCAACCGCGTGATCGACCGGGAATATCCGGAAGCCTTCCGTGAGACGCTGGTCGTTCTCGACGCCACCACGGGACAGAACGCTCTGGCGCAGGCAAGGGAGTTCAATGAAGCGGCGGACATCACAGGCGTGATCCTCACGAAGATGGACGGGACTGCCAAGGGCGGGATCGCGGTCGCGATCCAGGCGGAGCTGGGAATCCCCGTCAAATATATCGGTGTGGGAGAGACGATCGACGACCTGCAGAAATTTGACTCAGAGGAATTTGTAAACGCACTGTTCTACCGGGAAGAGGAATGAGATCCCTGCCACGGAAGAGAAGACTGATGATAGAAGGAAGGATAAAAGAATGTTGACATTGGAAAAGTTTGAGGAAGCGAGCGAACTGGTCAAACGGGTGACAAACCCCACGAAGCTGATCTACAGCGATTATCTGAGCGAGCAGTCCGGGGGAAAAGTGTATCTGAAGCCGGAGAACATGCAGCACACAGGAGCCTACAAGATCAGGGGGGCATACTATAAGATCAGCACGCTGTCCGATGAAGAGCGGGAGAGAGGACTGATCACGGCTTCTGCGGGCAACCACGCACAGGGCGTTGCTTTTGCGGCGAAGAAGTTCGGGTGTAAAGCGACGATCGTGATGCCGACGGTGACCCCTCTGATCAAGGTGAACCGGACAAAGAGCTATGGGGCGGAGGTCGTGCTCTACGGCGATGTATACGATGACGCTTACGCCTACGCATGCGAGCTGGCGGAGAAAAACGGATATACTTTCGTACATCCGTTCAACGACCTGGATGTGGCGGCAGGACAGGGGACGATCGCAATGGAGATCGTACAGGAGCTGCCGACAGTGGATTATATCCTTGTGCCCGTGGGCGGAGGCGGCCTGATCACCGGCGTGTCCACGCTGGCAAAGATGCTGAACCCGAAGATCAAGGTCATCGGAGTGGAACCCGCGGAGGCTGCAAGCATGACAGCGGCACTTCAGGCGGGAGAGCCGGTGGAGCTTGAGAGCGCCAATACGATCGCGGACGGCACGGCTGTGAAGGCAGTGGGAGACAAGCTTCTTCCCTACGTGCAGGAGAATGTGGACGACATGCTTCTTGTGGAGGACGACGAGCTGATCGGAGCTTTTCTCGATATGGTAGAGAACCATAAGATGATTGTGGAAAATTCCGGCCTGCTCTCGGTTGCGGCGCTCAAGCAGCTTGACTGCAGAGGGAAAAAAGTCGTCTGTGTCTTAAGCGGAGGAAACATGGACGTGATTACAATGTCGTCCATTGTACAGCACGGACTGATCCAGAGAGACCGTATCTTCTCTGTCTCAGTACTCCTTCCGGACAAGCCGGGCGAGCTCGTCCAGGTGGCAAAAACGATTGCGGATGAACAGGGTAATGTGATCAAGCTGGAGCACAACCAGTTTGTCAGCACGAATAGAAATGCCGCTGTAGAGCTGCGCATCACAATGGAAGCATTCGGGACAGAGCATAAGAAAAAGATCCTGGACGCACTTGAGAAAAAGGGCTTCAGACCGAAGCTGATCAGTGCAAAGCTGTATTGATGACAGGCCGCTGCGGGATCACCGGCCGTATCCAGAAATAGCGAAAGGAAGCGGGTCATGAATCAGAGAAAGCCAAAAAAAGGAGAACTGTACAGGCACTTCAGAGGAAAACAGTACCGTGTGCTGTATCTCGCGGTCTGTGCGGAGACAAAGGAAGAGATGGTCGTCTACGAGGAAGACAAGGGAGAGCACAGGGTCTATGTCAGTTCTGTCGCTTCTTTTACAAGAGCAGTCAACAGGGAGAGATATCCGGACGCGCGGCAGGAATACCGCTTTGAGCTGTGCGGGGACGGGCAGGAGAAGAAGCAGGACGGACGGAAAAGCGAAAAAGAGATGATCCTCGCGTTTCTCGACCTGAATGAAAACGAGGAGCGCGCCGAGTTCCTGCAGAAGCACAGGGCGGTGCTTACGGACCGGTTCCTTACGGCTGCGGCAGAGAGCATGGAGTTTGCGGAGAATGCGGACACGCTGGAAGAAAGATATGCCGAGCTGATGCGGTTCCTGAGGACAAAGATGAAATACGAGAGCAGACGGCTCCGGTGAGGAAGGAAGAAGGAGCAGGCGGGAACAGCCTGCATAGAACCGGGCGATAAAAGACAGGCCGCAGAGGAAATGGAGGTTTCCCCTGCGGCCTGTCTTTTATCATCTTAAAACGGCACGCCGTTTTTGTGCTTTTCAAGAAGCGTATGGATCTTGTCGGTCGGATTCAGAACAGCGCCGATGGTGACATCATGGTTCAGAGAATCAATAATCAGAGCGAGGAACTTGCTCATATCGGCCTGTACAAAATACGGTTTCTCATAAAGAACTGGCGGAAGGTACGTCAGGTTAGTGGTGACGACCTTGTTAATGTAGCCTTTGTCATAATAGTCGTCGAAACTGTCAAAGCCGTCTGTGAAAAGCCCGAAAGTAGTGCATACAAAGACTCTGCCGGCATTGCGTTCCTTGAGCTTCTTTGCCACATCCAGCATACTCCCTCCGGAAGAGATCATATCATCTACGATGATCACATCTTTCCCGCGCACGTCGTCGCCGAGAAATTCGTGTGCGACGATCGGATTCTTGCCGCCTACGATTCTTGAATAATCGCGGCGCTTGTAGAACATTCCCATGTCCACGCCGAGGACATTGGAGAAATATACCGCGCGGTGCATCGCGCCCTCATCCGGGCTGATGATCATAAGGTGATCCTTGTCCGGAATGATGTCCGGAACAGCACGGAACAGTGCTTTCAAAAACTGGTACGGCGGATTGAAGCTGTCGAATCCGCTCAGCGGAATCGCATTCTGCACACGGGGATCGTGGGCGTCAAAGGTAATGATATTGGAAACGCCCATTGCGTTCAGCTCTTCTAAAGCGAGCGCACAGTCAAGAGACTCGCGCTTCGTGCGCTTGTGCTGACGGCTCTCATAGAGGAATGGCATGATCACGTTGATCCTGCGAGCCTTTCCCGTAGCGGCGGAGATGATTCTCTTCAAATCCTGATAATGGTCATCCGGCGACATATGGTTCAGGTGGCCGTTTACCGTGTAGGTAAGGCTGTAGTTGCATACATCTGTCATGATAAAGAGGTCTGTTCCGCGAATCGTCTCTTTAAGGATGCCCTTCGCTTCGCCCGAGCCAAAACGCGGGCAGCTGCAGTTCACGAGATAATTATTCGAGCGGTAATTGACGTACAGCGGGGATTCGGTTACTTCACTGATGGTGTTCTCCCGGAAGGAAACGATATAATCATTTACTTTCTGGCCCAGCGACCTGCAGCTTTCCATCGCCGCGATCTTAAGGGGAGCTACCGGAAGAGTTTTTTCTAACACTTCGATGTTTGACATGATTTTCTCCTGTGATAATGTGATGTCCGGCATGCCGGACTGACTTGTTTACATATATCGTTATATCATTTTTCAAGTATAAATTCAAGCATAGCTTTGCGCGGGAAGCGAATTATGATATACTAAAGACGTGGTCCGCTCACAGGAGCTTAAGCGCCGCAGATCCGTATCGCGGACGGCGGGGGAGCGGGCTTTGTCATGCAGCGGCACGGTCCGGACAGTAAGGGCGGCGCCGCGGGAAAAGATCAGGAGTTCACAGAATAGATGAAAAAACATGAACATATCGTAAAGAATACTGCGGCGGGAAGCATCGCCGAGGAGATGGGGATTGAACCGGGCGACCGCCTTATTTCTATTGACGGTCAGGAGATAGAAGACGTCTTTGACTATCAGTTCTATGAAGAGAGCGAGGAGCTGGTCCTTCTCATCGAGAAGCCTGACGGAGAACAGTGGGAACTGGAGATCGAGAAAGAGGCGGATGAGCCTCTCGGGATCGAGTTCGGGCAGGGGCTGATGGATGAATACCGGTCCTGCCGCAACAAATGCATCTTCTGTTTCATCGATCAGATGCCGCCGGGGATGAGAGATACGCTCTATTTCAAGGACGATGACTCAAGGCTCTCATTTCTCCAGGGAAATTATATCACTTTGACAAACATGAGCAGCCATGATGTGGAGCGGATTGTCAGATACAGGCTGGAGCCGATCAATATCTCCTTCCAGACAACGAATCCCGAGCTGAGATGCCGGATGCTCCACAACCGCTTTGCCGGGGATGCGCTGAAGAAGGTGGATATCCTCTACCGGGGCGGGATCGAGATGAACGGCCAGATCGTCCTCTGCAAAGGGGTCAACGACGGGGAAGAGCTGGAACGCTCCATCCGTGACCTGACACGGTATCTTCCTCTGCTGAAAAGCGTCTCGGTCGTGCCTGTGGGTCTGACCAGGTTCCGGGAGGGATTATATCCGCTGGAGCCGTTCACAAGGGAGGAAGCGCGGGAGGTGCTCTCTGTCATCCACCGGTGGCAGGAGAAGATCTATAAACAATACGGGCTGCATTTTATCCATGCAGGCGATGAATGGTATCTGCTGGCGGAGGAGGACATACCGGAGGAAGAGCGGTATGACGGATATCTCCAGCTTGAGAACGGAGTCGGGATGCTCCGTCTTCTGTTCAATGAGTTTGAGGAAGGAATGTCCCGCCTGGGCGGCGGACCGGGAAGCGGCGCGATCTCTGCCGCCACCGGGAAGCTGGCGTATCCTTATATCCGTCGCATGGCAGACCGGGTCGAAGAACAGTTCCCCGGGAGGAAGATCCATGTGTACTGCATACGGAATGACTTTTTCGGAGAGCGGATCACAGTATCCGGCCTGGTCACGGGACAGGATATCATCGCTCAGCTCAAGGGAAAAGAACTCGGCAGCAGGCTGCTTCTCCCGTGCAATATGCTGAAGGCAGACGAGGACGTCTTTCTGGATGATATTACCGTGAAAGAGGTATCTGATGCTTTACAAGTCCCGGTCGATATTGTAAAATCAAGCGGACAGGACCTGATTGACGCCATGCTGGGTCCTGCCTGAGCGAAAAGATAACAGAATAGGTTAGGCTGAACAGTAACCAGAATAGGAAGGTAAAGATAAAATGAGTAAACCGGTAGTTGCCATAGTAGGGCGGCCGAACGTGGGGAAATCGACACTCTTCAACTCACTTGCGGGTGAGAAGATTTCTATTGTCAAGGACACGCCCGGAGTGACAAGAGACAGGATCTATGCCGATGTATCATGGCTTGACAGAGAGTTTACAATGATCGACACAGGAGGAATCGAGCCGGACAGCAGGGATGTGATTCTCTCACAGATGAGAGAGCAGGCGCAGATCGCTATCGACACGGCGGATGTGATCGTCTTTCTCACGGATGTGAGGCAGGGGCTCGTGGATGCGGACTCCAAAGTGGCGGATATGCTGAGGAGATCGGGGAAGCCGGTCGTCCTGGCAGTGAACAAGGTGGACAGCTTTGAGAAATATCTGCCGGATGTATATGAGTTTTACAATCTGGGGATCGGGGACCCGATTCCGATATCGGCGGCCTCCAGGCTGGGACTCGGCGATATGCTCGACGCGGTGGCCGCGTATTTCCCGGAGAAGACGGCGGATGAAGAGGAAGATGACCGTCCCCGCATTGCCATCGTGGGAAAGCCGAACGTGGGGAAATCGTCCATCGTCAACCGGCTTCTCGGCGAGAACCGGGTGATTGTCTCCGACATCGCGGGAACGACCCGGGACGCGGTGGATACAGAGATCGTGCACGACGGGAAAGAGTATATTTTCATCGACACAGCGGGACTCAGAAGGAAGAACAAGATTAAGGAAGAGCTGGAGCGCTACAGTATCATCCGCACCGTGACGGCTGTGGAGCGTGCAGATGTGGTTCTCATGGTCATCGACGCGGTGGAGGGCGTGACGGAGCAGGATGCAAAGATTGCCGGCATTGCCCATGAGCGCGGCAAGGGCGTTATCATTGTGGTCAATAAGTGGGACGCCATTGAGAAGAACGACCGCACGATGCGGGAGTATGAGAACAGGATACGGCAGACGCTCTCCTATATGCCCTACGCGGAGATCATGTATGTGTCTGCCCTTACGGGACAGAGGCTGAATAAGCTGTATGATATGATCGATATGGTCATCGAGAACCAGACGCTGCGGATTGCGACGGGTGTGCTCAATGAGATTATGACAGAAGCGGTTGCGATGCAGCAGCCTCCGTCAGACAAAGGCAAGAGGCTGAAGCTGTATTATATTACACAGGTTTCGGTCAAGCCTCCTACGTTTGTCATTTTTGTAAATGACAAGGAGCTGATGCATTTTTCTTATACGCGGTATCTGGAGAACAAGATCAGGGAAGCGTTTGGTTTCAGGGGGACTTCGCTGAAGTTCTTTATCAGGGAAAGAAAGGAAAAGGAGCAGTAGAGGGTTATGGAACGTTTGATTTGCCTGGCGGTCGGATATGTATGCGGTCTGCTTCAGACCGGCTACCTGGTTGGAAAGATGAATCATATTGATATAAGAAAGAAAGGAAGCGGGAATGCGGGCACCACGAATGCCCTCCGCGTGATCGGATGGAAGGCCGGGATCATGACTTTTTTCGGCGATGTGTTCAAATGTGTCGCGGCGGTGGTGATCGTCTGTCTTCTGTACAGAGGAAGCGGCTGCCTGCCGCTCCTTGCGATGTATGCGGGCGCGGGAGTGACGCTGGGACATAATTTCCCGTTTTATATGGGATTCAAGGGAGGAAAGGGGATCGCCGTGATGGCCGGGCTTGTGGCGGCGAACAGCTTCTGGAGCCTTCCGGAAAGCCTTCTCCTGATCCCGGTCACTCTGGCCTGTTTCCTGATCCCGGTCGTGATCACCCGTTACATATCCGTCGGTTCTCTTGCCGCATATACCGTGTTTCTGATCGAGATGATCCTGGCAGGACAGCTCGGATGGTTTGATATGGAGGCGGCGCGCATCTGCGAGCTGGACATCATTCTTTTCGCATTGACAGCGCTGGCATGGTGGCGCCACAGGGAGAATATCAAGAGGCTGACGGCAGGAACAGAGAATAAGTTCGGAGCAAAGAAAAAGGAGAAGTGAGATTATGGCAAATGTAGGCATTATCGGAGCAGGAAGCTGGGGCACGGCACTGTCGGTCCTTCTTCATGACAACGGGCATTCCGTGACTGTATGGTCGATCGATGAGAGCGAAGTGAAGATGCTGGACGAAAAGAGAGAGCATCTGCTGAAGCTTCCCGGCGTGAAGCTTCCGGACGACATGGTATTTACAGGAGATATGGAGAGAGCGGTGCAGGGGAAGGACTTCCTTGTGCTCGCAGTCCCCTCTGTATATACGAGAGGGACAGCGCGGAGTATGAAGCCTTATGTGGCTGACGGGCAGATTATCGTCGACGTGGCGAAAGGGATCGAGGAATCCACACTGAAAACGCTGTCGCAGCAGATTGGAGAAGAGATCCCGCAGGCGGATGTGGCTGTCCTTTCCGGGCCGAGCCATGCGGAGGAGGTAGGACGGAAGCTGCCGACTACCTGCGTGATCGGGGCGAAGACGAGAAAGACTGCCGAGTATCTCCAGTCCATGTTCATCAGCAAGGTCTTCCGTGTCTACACAAGCCCTGATATCCTCGGGATCGAGCTGGGCGGCTCCCTGAAGAACGTGATCGCGCTTGCGGCGGGGATCGCGGACGGCCTCGGATACGGGGACAACACGAAGGCAGCCCTGATCACGAGAGGGATCGCTGAGATTGCGAGACTGGGCGTGAAGATGGGCGGAAAGATCGAGAGCTTCGTCGGCCTGACAGGGATCGGAGACCTGATTGTGACCTGTGCCAGCGTACACAGCAGGAACAGAAAAGCAGGTTATCTGATCGGGCAGGGAAAGTCCATGAAAGAAGCGATGGACGAGGTGAAGATGGTCGTAGAAGGCGTCTATTCCGCAAAGGCGGCTGCAAAGCTGGCGGAGCAGTACAATGTCTCCATGCCGATCGTGGAAGAAGTGAATGCGGTTCTTTTTGACGGCAAGGATCCTGCCCAGGCTGTGGACGACCTGATGCAGAGAGAGTCAAAGAGCGAGAATACGATGCTTATCTGGCCGGACGATGAAAAATAGAAGATAGCTGTCATACCCCCTATTCAGGCTGCATACATTGTTATCAGCAGAACAAGGGGGTATTTCTATGGATTCATTTCAGGTATACAGGGATATGAAGGTGAGGACGAACGGGGAGATCTATATCGGCGTTGTCGGTCCGGTGCGGACAGGCAAGTCGACGTTTATTAAAAGGTTTATGGATCTTCTTGTACTGCCCAATATGACAGATGAGCATGCAAGGGAGAGAACGCAGGATGAGCTGCCCCAGTCGGCGTCAGGGACTACGATCATGACGACAGAACCGAAGTTTGTCCCGAAAGAGGCGGCTGCGGTCAGGATATCCGATGACGTGGAAGTGAAGATCCGGCTGATCGACTGCGTGGGATATATGGTGGAGGGGGCGTCGGGGCATGTGGAGAACGACATGGAGCGCCAGGTGAAGACGCCCTGGTTCGAGTACGAGATCCCTTTTACAAAGGCGGCGGCTATTGGGACTCAGAAAGTGATCCGGGATCACGCGACGATCGGATTTGTCGTCACGACAGACGGCAGCGTGACGGACCTTCCGAGGGAGAACTATATCCCGGCGGAGGAGAAGACGGTGAAAGAGCTCCAGTCCATCGGGAAACCGTTCCTTATCCTGCTGAACTGCCGGAAGCCGTATGGGGAGGAGGCAAGGGCGCTGAGAGAGGAGCTGCAGCAGAAGTATCATGCGCCGGTATTCCCTGTCAACTGCGAACAGCTGAAGACGGAAGATATCAATGAGATCATGCGGCAGCTTCTCTATCAGTTCCCGGTCACAGAGGTAGAGTTCTATCTGCCGAAATGGGTGGAGATGCTCTCGAGAGAGCACAGGATCAAACAGGATCTTCTGGCGCATATCAGGGAATTTATGGAGGGCATGGATGATATCCGCAGCGCAGTGTCCAGGCCGGAAATATCGGAGAGTCCGTACATAGACGACATTTCCATAGAGAAGGTCGAGATGGACACCGGGAGGGTGAAGGTGAGGATCGGCTTTGAGCAGAAATACTATTACGATGTGCTCAGCGAACTCACAGGCACACAGATCCGGGGCGAATATGAACTGATCTCAACGATGAAGGAACTGGCGGCGATGAAGGAAGAGTTCAGCCAGATCAAGGATGCGTTTGCAGATGTGAAGATCAAGGGATACGGCGTGGTCAGCCCGAAGAAGGAGGAAATCCGGCTTGACGACCCGGTGATCATCAAGCAGGGGAGCAAGTACGGCGTAAAGATCCGGTCTGAGGCGCCGTCCATCCATATGATCCGTGCGAACATCGAGACAGAGATCGCCCCTATTGTCGGAAATGAGAAGCAGGCGGAGGATCTGGTCCAGTATATCCGCCATGAGAGCGAGACGCCGGAGGGCGTATGGGGAACGAATATCTTCGGGAAATCCATTGAGGAGCTGGTGATGGACGGAATGCGCAGCAAGATCGCCATGATCAATGACGAGAGCCAGGCGAAGCTCCAGGATTCGATGCAGAAGATCGTCAATGATTCGAACGGAGGGATGGTGTGCATCATCATCTGACCGGCACTCTTCCTTGACAAGACAGGGAAAATAGTCTAGTATCCAATTAGTGGAATGCTTCTTATCCGGAAGGCGCTTCGGCAGTACAGGCAGAAGCGCCTTCCTGTAATAGAAGAGAATACATTGCAGGGAGGAAGCTATGAGCAGGCAGTATGAAAGACTTCAGAAATGTTATGAATATTATAGATCTGTGACTGATTTTATCCCCCGGGTCGGGCTGATCCTCGGATCAGGACTGGGGGGCTACGCGAAAAATATGAGAGTTGTGCAGGAGATCCCTTACGGGGATATCCCGGGATTTCCCGTCTCTACCGTCCAGGGACATGACGGAAGATTCCTGCTGGGATATATTGCTGATGTCCCGGCTGTGGTCATGAAGGGAAGAGTGCATTACTATGAGGGATATTCCATGGAGGAAGTGGTACTTCCCGTCCGCCTGATGAAAAAGATGGGGATTGAGATCCTCTTCCTGACGAATGCATCCGGCGGGATCAACAGAGAGTTCCGGGTGGGAGATTTTATGATTATCACGGATCAGATCTCAAGCTTTGCCCCGTCGCCCCTGATCGGGGAGAATGTGGACGAGCTTGGCGAGCGGTTCCCGGATATGACGCACATCTATGACCAGGATCTGATAGGACTGATCAGGGATACTGCACGGGAAGAGGGGACTGCAGTCCGGGAGGGCGTCTATCTTCAGACGACAGGACCGAATTTTGAGAGCCCGGCGGAGATTCGGATGTATGGACTCTGCGGGGCGGATGCCGTCGGGATGAGCACTGCGTGTGAGGCGGTTGCGGCAAGGCATGCAGGGCTGAGGGTGTGCGGCATTTCCTGTATATCGAATATGGCAAGCGGCCTGTCAGGGGAAGAGCTGAGCCATCTGGACGTGCAGGCTGTGGCGGACAGACGCTCCGGAGAGTTCGAGCGTCTTGTGACGAGAACGATAGAGAAGATGTGAGGCAGGAGAGATGAATACAAGGATATATAATGCGAAAATACTTACGATGGAAGAGGACAGGGCGATTTTTGAAGGAGAACTCTGGATCGAGGGAGATACGATCACGTATGCGGGACCGGCGAAAAGCGGCGGCGGAAAAGAGTGGGACGAGCAGATCGACGCGGAAGGGAATCTGGTCATGCCGGGCTTCAAGAACGCGCACACCCATTCGGCCATGACGTTCCTGCGCTCACATGCCGACGATATGAAGCTGGATGAGTGGCTGAACACAAGGGTGTTCCCGGCTGAGGCAAAGCTTACGGACCGCGATATCTACTGGCTGACCAAGCTGGCAGTGATGGAGTATCTGACAAGCGGGATCACGGCGATGTTTGATATGTACATGCACAGGGCAGCAGGCGCCGAGGCTGCCAGAGATACCGGGTTCAGGAATGTGTTCTGCGAGAGCATCAACAACTTCGGCGGGACGATAGAGGAAGTGGAGGAAGACTATCACACTTATAATCAGGATGAAAGCAGGCTGGTCTCCTACCAGCTCGGATTCCACGCGGAGTACACGACGAGCCGGGAACTGATGGAGGGAATTGCCGGACTTTCGGAGAAATATAAGGCGCCGGTCTATGTGCACTGCTCTGAGACGAGAAAAGAAGTGGAAGAGTGCAGGGAGAGGACCGGGATGACTCCGGTAGCCTATATGGACTCCCTGGGGCTGTTCCGCCACGGCGGCGGCCTGTTCCACGGGGTACACATGGACGATGCGGACTTTGATATCATAAAGGAGAGAGGACTCTGGATCGTGACAAATCCGGCGTCCAACCTGAAGCTTGCCAGCGGGATCGCCCCGGTGAAGAGGTATCTCGATATGGGAATCCCGGTGGCGATCGGGACGGACGGCCCGGCGAGCAATAACTGCCTGGACATGTTCCGCGAGATGTTCCTTGTGACAGGGCTGCAGAAGGCTGTCTGCGATGATCCGGAGGCGGTTCCCGCGATGGAAGTGCTGAAGATGGCGACTGTCAACGGCGCGCATGCGATGGGGCTTCCCGAGTGCGATACGCTCAGCGCCGGGAAGAAGGCGGATCTGATTATGATCGATCTGATGCAGCCGAACATGCAGCCGCTCCAGAATATCGAGAAAAATATCGTATACAGCGGAAGCAAGCAGAATGTGAAGATGACGATGGTAGGAGGAAAGATCCTCTACCGCGGCGGTGAATTTTTCCTTGACTGTCCTGCGGAAGAGATCTACAGAGAGGCAAATGCAACCGCCAGGAGGATCCTCGGATAAGAGGCGGGAAGACAAAGGGCTGCCTGTGGGAGCAGGCGGCGGGGGAGAATAAGATAAGATTTTTAGAAAGGGGTACGAATGATGAAAGCAGCTATTTTTACTTTGGATACAGGCGCATATAAGGCGAAAGCAGAGAGCGCGGCAGCGACAGTGCTCAAAAGGATGCTCCTGCAGGTGGGGTTCGAGGTCCGGGCGGCGGGGGTCCTTCCGCAGGATAAGGAAGTGGTCATTTCCGTGATAAAGAAGCTGGCGGACTCCCGTTCGGTGGATCTCATCCTTACGACCGGATCTGTGGGATATCGGGAGAGGGACTGCGCGCCGGATGCGGTCATAGAGACGGCGGACCGTCTCCTTCCCGGGATACCGGAGGCGCTCCGGGCATATAATATCCGCTATTCCAAGAAGATCATACTCGACCGCTCCGCAGCGGGGATCAGGAAGAAGACGCTGGTCATCAATCTTCCGGAAAGCACAAAGATGGCGAAGGAGGA
>CALWQS010000003.1 GCA_944383745.1 uncultured Mediterraneibacter sp.
TGACGGAGACGGAGGGATTCGAACCCTCGTGCCCCGGAGGGCAAACGCATTTCGAGTGCGCCCCGTTATGACCACTTCGATACGTCTCCATTTTCGAGGACTGCAGAAATGTATCAGTATCACATCTTCAAATTTCCACAGCTTATTTATTATATCAGAATCTCTGATAAAAGAAAAGCCCTGAATTGAAAAAAATTGATAAGCAGTCGGGAAAGTTGCTGCTTACGGCAGCCGGAAGGAGGCAATTTGTCAACATTTTTATCTGTTTCTATACCGGTTGTGCTCAAAATCATGCAGGTTGTGCAAAAAATGGTTCTGATTATTAAATTTATGTTAATATTCATGACATGAAGAGACGGAATGTCCGACAGGGCAGGCAATGCTTCATCAAATTAACAGAATGGAGGAAGTGTTATGAACAGTATCAAGGAACGATGGATGGAGGCGTGGGGAGGATTTGAGAAGAATCATCCGAAGCTGGCGAAATGGGTTTATCAGATTTTTTACTTTTTCGTGTTCAGCATGGGTGTAACGATTTTCCAGTATCTTGTATTCACGTTCATGCCGCATCTCCTGGGACTCAAGCTCGCGGGAACAGAGTTTATGTGGCCTCAGGTACATATGAATCTGTTCGGAGTAGAATTTACATGGAGTCTGCTGGGCTATAATGTCGTTAGAGATGCAGGCGGAGCGGTCGTCATCGGCGGCGGACTCGGATATTTTATCAGTTATGAAGTAGGATCTTTCCTGGCGCAGTGCATCAATTTCCCGCTTCAGAGAAACATTACGTTCAAGAGCAAGGGAAATCCGGTATATCAGGCAATGTGGTATTTCATCGCATGGGTTGTGATCTCGTTGATCTGCAACGGATTCAACAACCTCTGGATGCCGATTGCAGCGGCATATGTAGCTCCGGCGGTTTACAACCTTCTTGTGACATTTATCACGGGCGGTGTTTCCATGGTCATCTTTTTCTTCGTCTTCAAGATTATTTTCCCGGAAGGCGAGCCGGAGAAGAAAGCCGCGTAATAAATCCGGATCTGATTTGTAAGCGGCTGTACACACAGTGACATTTGCAGCAGGCTGGTATGTGATTGGAAGGAGGATAAGAGTGAGACATAAAAATTTGGTTGATAAAATGACATTAGAAGAGAAGGCCGCCATTCTGAGCGGCTCTTCAGAATGGACGTCGAGGGAGATCAAGAGACTGGGGATCCCGGCGATTTTCTGTTCCGACGGACCACACGGGATCCGTAAGCAGGCAGGAGAAGGAGATCATCTCGGCCTGAATCCGTCGCTCCCGGCGACCTGTTTCCCAACTGCGGCCACGATAGCGAACAGCTGGGATCCGGAGCTCGGGGAAGAGATCGGACGTGCCCTTGGAGAAGAGGCGTCCGTACAAGGAGTAAATGTTCTCCTCGGACCGGGACTTAATATTAAGAGAAGCCCGCTCTGCGGACGAAATTTTGAATATTTTTCAGAGGATCCTTATCTTGCCGGCAAGATGGCGGCATCTTACGTGAGGGGAATACAGAGTCAGGGCGTATACGCCTGCCCGAAGCATTTCGCGGTAAACAGCCAGGAGCTCCGGCGTATGGCGATGAATGCAGTGCTGGATGAGCGCACGCTCCGCGAGATCTATCTGACTGGATTTGAGATCGCTGTAAAAGAGGGCGGCGCCAAGGCTGTTATGACGAGCTACAATCAGGTGAACGGTATATATGCGAACGAGAATCAGCATCTGCTGAAGGATATTTTGAGAGGCGAATGGGGATTCGACGGCATTGTCATCACTGACTGGGGCGGATCAAACGACCATGTACAGGGCGTGGCAGCAGGATCCAACCTTGAGATGCCAACGCCGGGACTGGATTCGGCGAGAGAGATCCTTGCCGCTGTGGAGAGCGGAAAGCTGTCCATGGAAGCGCTGGATGAGTGCGTGGACACCTTCCTCGATGCGGTACTCGCCCTGACTGCCGACAAGAAGGAGAAGAGGGAGGAATTTGATAAAGAGGCGCATCACAGGCTTGCAAGGAAGGCAGCGGCGCAGAGCATTGTTATGCTGAAGAATGATGCGGATCCGGTTCCGATCCTTCCGCTGAAGGAAGGGACGAGAGTCGCTCTGATCGGCGACTTTGTCAGGACGCCGAGGTATCAGGGGGCAGGCTCGTCAGTGGTGAATCCGACGCGCGTGGAGACGATGGAAGAAAAGATCAGCGAGTATCCTCTGACCTGCCTTGGATACGCCGAGGGATACAGGCGTACCGGAGAGCAGGATGAAGAACTGAAGAAGGCGGCTCTTGACCTGGCGGCGTCCGCGGATGTAGTCGTCTACTGCTTCGGCCTTGATGAGATCAGTGAGTCAGAAGGACTCGACAGAACCCACATGAGGATACCTCAGAATCAGATCAGCCTCCTGGAAGCCCTGGTCAAGGTGAATCCCAACATTGTCGGCGTGCTGAGCGCCGGATCCGCGATCGAGATGCCGTGGCATTACTGCTTCCGGGCAATCCTTCACGGATACCTCGGAGGCCAGGCGGGAGCAGGGGCGATGCTGGATGTTCTGACCGGCAGGGAGAATCCGTCGGGAAGGCTCAGCGAGACATACCCGATCCGCTACGAGGATACGCCGGCGTTCCGCAATTTCCCAAGTACAGAGAGAAACTCCGAGTACAGAGAGAGTATTTTTGTCGGCTACAGGTATTATGACACAAGCAGGGTGAGAGTACAGTATCCTTTCGGATACGGGCTTTCTTATACGGAATTTACCTATTCAGACCTGAAGGTGACGGACGAGGGCGCTGAGTTTGTGATCACCAACAGCGGAGAAAGAGACGGCGCAGAGGTGGCGCAGCTTTATGTAGGCGCTCCGAATGAGAGAATCTTCCGTCCGGACAAAGAACTGAAGGGCTTTGTAAAAGTGTTCCTGAAGGCGGGAGAGCAGAAAAAGGCAGTGATCCCGTTTGATGACAAGACCTTCCGGTACTGGAATACAAAGACGAACGCATGGGAAGTAGAGGCGGGCGAATATAATATCTATGTCGGCGCGAATGCTGCGGATATCCGCCTGACTGAAAAAGTACAGGTGGAGGGGACGACGGAGGAATTTCCTTATGTTCCGGAAGAGATGCCGCTGTACTTTTCGGGAATCGTGCAGGATGTTCCGGACGATCAGTTTGAGAAGCTGCTCGGCACGCCGATCCCGTCCGGAAAATGGTCTGGGGAACTTGGGGTCAACGACGCGTTCTGCCAGATGTATTACGCGAAGAGTGCGATCGCGAGATTCGTCTACAAGAAGCTGACCCGGATGAAGGCGAAGAGTGAAGAAAAGGGCAAACCGGATCTGAACATCCTCTTTATCTACAATATGCCTTTCCGCGCTGTGGCGAAGATGACCGGAGGAGCGGTCAGCATGGAAATGGTGCACGGGATCGTAGACGCTGTGAACGGGCATCTGTTCAGAGGACTGAAGAAGATCATCGGAGGATACTTCAGAAATTCCAGGGCAAACAAAGCCTATGAGAAGAAGCTGTCATAGAGCTGTCATAGGCCTGAAGCTGTGAAATTCTTAAATTTTGTTAAAGAATAGTTATGATTGTATGACATATATTGATTCTCTGCCTGCAGAATGTTATTTTTATGATGCACAGTTATTCTGTGCATCATAAAAATATGTTACAAAAGAGAAGAAAATGCACGAGAACAATTACAGAGAATACAAAAGAACAGGTACAGAAAAAAGGAAATCTGACCATATAAAAAGCGGGGGAGGCCGCAGGAAAAAGGAGAGCAGGAGAATGAAGCGCCTCCGGAGGCGGAGGAGGCTGCTGATCGCCGCGATGCTTGCGGTTCTGCTGCTCCCGGCAGGAGGCATTCTGCTGTTCCTGAATATGCATCCTCTTTTTCTTAAGCAGGATGTGATAGAGCAGGAGCTGCAGGGCAGCTTTGATCCGGCGGAGAATATCCGGTACGTATTCGGAGGAAACCCGGAACAGGTCCGCACAGAGGGAGACGTGGATCTGTCGAAACCAGGCGATTATACGATAAAGTATCTCTATAAGCACTACAGCCGTAAGGTGACGGTACAGGTCAGAGATACGGTTCCGCCCGAACTGGAGGTCCATCCCTATACGACAGATCTGGCAGAGGAAATTACGGTCGATAAATTTGTAGAAAAGGTTTCTGATGCCTCAGAGGTCTCGGTAGACTTTCAGGATCCGGAGGAATGGAACGAGGCAAAGGAATATAAGGTTTGTATCAAAGCAATAGACTCAGAAGGCAATAAAACGGTCAAAGAGACGACGCTGACACGGATCAAGGATGAAACAGGGCCTGTGATAAGCGGTACAGATGAGATCGAGGTGCTCCAGGGCGGCTGGGTTGATTTTCTCGCGGGAGTCACAGTCAGCGACGATATGGACCCGAATCCTTCGCTGGACATGGATGACACAAAGGCGGATCTGAATACGCCCGGGGTCTGTTATGTGGTTTACACCGCAAAAGACCGTTCGGGAAACGTTACAGAGGTTGAAAGAAAAGTTACGGTAAAAGAAAATGAAGAGATGAACGAGAAGACGGTTTATCTCACCTTTGACGACGGCCCCTCTCTGAACACAGGAAAAATTCTGGACATCCTCAGAGAGTATAACGTAAGAGCCACATTTTTTGTCACTGGAAACAACCGTGAGCATGACGATATGATCAAAAGGGCATATGACGAAGGACACTCCATAGGACTGCATACTTATACGCATGATTATTCCGAGGTCTATGCATCGAAGGAAGCATATTTCAGCGATCTTCAGAAGATATCTGATCTGGTAGAGAGCATCACAGGCGAAAAGTCCCGCCTGATCCGTTTCCCCGGCGGATCGAGCAATACGGTCAGTGCAAAATATACGCCGGGAATCATGACGGAGCTGACGAGGGAGGTGCTGGAGAAGGGATACCAGTATTTTGACTGGAACTGCGACTCGACGGATGCCGAGGGGAACAATGTGCCGGCGGAAAAGATTGTAAAAAACGCCGTTTCAGCAGATTCCAAGCATATCAATATACTGATGCACGATACAGACGCCAAGAATACGACGGTAGAGGCACTGCCAAAGATTATAGAATATTATCGGGAACAGGGATACAGCTTTAAAGCGCTGACAACGGAGTCCTTTGCGCCTCATCACCATGTCAATAACTGAAAACAGAACCACAGAACAGCCCCGGCGTTTGGAACGCCGGGGCTGTGTTAATGAGACCGATGGCCTGCATATGTTTTGATTTTTACAGTACGCTGATGAAGCGGTGGAAGGCTTCAAGTCCTTCCGGTGTGCATTTATAGACTCCTGCGTCTTCAAGCACCTGGCAGAAGACTTTGCCGACTTCCTGCTCCAGGATATGCCCGATGTTCTCGGAGTTGATATCCGGATAGGAGGGAAGGAACTCGTCTACCCAGTCAGCGTGTTTCGCGATCTGCTCATTGCTGCGGATGTCTTTTCCTTCAAGAATATATTCCTCCAGGAGTTCCATCTCACCCTTTAAGCGGGCCGGCAGGACTGCGAGTCCCATGACCTCGATCAGGCCGATATTCTCCTTTTTGATGTGATGGAGCTTCGCGTGGGGATGATACACACCCAGCGGATGCTCGTCTGTTGTGATATTGTTGCGCAGCGTCAGGTCGAGCTCATAGAGGTCTCCGCGCTTTCTGGCGATCGGTGTGATCGTGCTGTGAGGCGTTCCGTCTGTTTCTGCAAAGATGAAGGCAGCCTCATCCGTATAACCGCGCCATTTATTCAGGATATGCTCAGCCAGGTCGATGATACGCTCTGTGTCTTTGCCCTGAAGGCGGATGACTGAGAGCGGCCATTTTACGATTCCGGCAGTCACGTCCTCATATCCGTCCACTGTAAAGTTCTCGATGATCGGAGCTTTTGCCATGGCGAAAGTGTAGTTTCCGCCCTGGAAGTGGTCGTGGCTTAAAATCGATCCTCCCACGATCGGAAGATCGGCGTTAGAGCCGAGGAAATAGTGCGGGAACAGCTTGATAAAGTCAAACAGCTTCGCAAAAGCGCTGCGGTCGATCTTCATCGGAACGTGCTCGCCGTTGAAGACGATGCAGTGTTCATTGTAGTATACATACGGAGAGTACTGGAAGCCCCATTTGTTTCCCTGGATCTTGATGGGGATGATCCTGTGGTTCTCTCTTGCGGGATGGTTTGTCCTTCCGGCATATCCTTCATTCTCCATGCAGAGCTGGCATTTCGGATAGGATGCGGATTTCGCCTTGCCTGCCGCTGCAATAGCCTTCGGATCCTTCTCGGGTTTGGATAAGTTGATCGTGATATCCAGGGTTCCGTAATCTGTCTCAACCGTCCATTTTCTGTCTTTCTTGATCCTGTAGCGGCGGATATAGTCGCTGTCCTGGCTCAATTTATAATAATATGCGGTGGCATCCTCAGGAGACTTCTCATATTCTTTCCAAAATGCCTCCTGGATCTGTGCCGGGCGGGGCATCAGGCAGTTCATCAGCTTTGTGTCAAACAGATCGCGGTATGTAATGCTGTCTTCAATGATGCCGCGTCTGACTGCCTCGTCGAGAAGGTCTGCGAGGACATCCTCAAGGACGATGTTGTCCAGGCTGCAGTCAACGTCTTCGAAATCATCCTCCTTCATCACATCAAGAAGGAGATTCGTTGTATAGATTCTTTCGGATTCCGGTGTGATCCCGGTATTGATTCCGTACTGCACCAGTTTTTTGATTGATTCATAAAGCATGGGTTTTTCCTCCGTTTCTTTTCCGATCATGGTTTGTCTTTGGGAACTGTTCAGCCGTCCAGGCGGGAAGCGCCGTCGCCGATATCTACGGTATAGAATTCGGCTTCGTGTCCGACTTTTTCACGGTATGCTTTGCCGATCGTCTCAATGAAGGTATCCACCGCGTCATTCTTGACGATGCTGACGGTACATCCGCCGAAACCGCCGCCTGTGATGCGGGATCCGATGACTCCCGGCGTCTTCCATGCAAGGTCTACGAGGATATCGATCTCTTCGCAGGACACTTCATAGTCGTCGCGCAGAGAGATGTGAGACTCATTCATCAGTTCTCCGAAACGCTCAATGTTGCCTTCTTTCAGTGCCGCAACGGCGTCGATGGTCCGCTGATTCTCATACACGGCATGTTTTGCCCTTTTCAGTCTTACAGGATCCTTGATCAGATTCTTGTGGGACTCATATTCCTCGGGAGTCATATCTCCTAAAGACTCGATCTCAAGCCCGGACTGGAGCTCCGCCAGAGCCTCCGCGCATTCGCGGCGCCTGTCATTGTAAGCGGAGTCGACGAGGCTGTGCTTCACCTTGCTGTTCGTGATGATGATCTTGGCATCCTTCAGCGCGATCGGTGCATACTCGTATTTTAATGTGCTTGTGTCAAGGAAGATAGCGTTGTCCTTCCTGCCCATCGCAACAGCGAACTGATCCATGATCCCGCAGTTGCATCCGTTGAAATTGTTCTCGGAATACTGGCCGATCAGGGCAAGGTCGGTCATGGTGAGGTCAGTGATCCCGTACAGGTCTGTGAGGATAACTCCTGTGAGAACCTCGAGGGAAGCGGAGGAAGAAAGTCCGGATCCGTTCGGGATATTTCCCCATATCGCCATGTCGAAACCGTGCTCCAGAGTATATCCCTTCTCCTTGAACGCCCATACGACTCCGAGCGGATAGTTCGCCCAGTTATACTCTTTTTTGTTCGTCAGATCATCGAGGGACGCCTCGACGACTCCGAAAGAGCCGAGGTTCATGGAATAAAAGTGGAGCATGCGGTCGTCCCTGCGGCGTGCAACCCCATAGGTGCCGAGAGTCAGCGCGCACGGGAAAACATGTCCTCCGTTATAATCTGTGTGTTCTCCGATCAGATTCACACGTCCCGGAGAAAAATAAAAATGGGCATTGTCCGCACTCCCGTAGAGTTCTGCAAATTTGTCATACAGCTTTTTCTTCATCTTGCTTTGTCCTCCTCAGAATAATCATTACATTATAAGGATGTGTCCTGTTTCTAAGTCTCATTATACGTGAACACAGGGATGCGAGTCTATAAAAAATACGTGCAAACGCATGTAAAAATGTTGCGTACGGAAAAGGGCGGCGCTATAATGTCCTAAGAGCCAGATTTGAAAACGGAGGGACGTTATGACACAATCATACAAGCACTCATATAAGGCACGGGAGGATCTGATGAACTCGCTCTCGGTCTATAATGTGGGATATCAGAAGTGCGAGCCGGAATACCAGTGGGGACCCGGCGTCAGGGACCACTACTGCATCCACCATATCCTGTCGGGGAGAGGATATTATTCGGCGGGGGATACCACGTGCTGCCTGACGGCGGGAGATACCTTTATCATCTATCCCGGCGCGGAGGTCAAATATTACGCGGACAGGGAAGAACCCTGGGAGTATGCCTGGGCAGGATTTATGGGGACTGACGCCGCGTCGATCATAAGAAATACTGATTTTACAAAAGAGAAGCCCTATATCCGGAGCGGAAGGATCCCGGGCGGTGAGATCCGAAGCGGGATTGAGAAAATTTATTCGGCAAAGGGCAACACCTACGAGGCCACCGTTGCCATGGCCGGCGCGCTTTACAGCCTCCTGGCGGTATTCATACACTACTGTGACAAGGAGGAGAAAGAGAAGGATGCGCAGATGACGTATGTGGAGAAAGCAGAGGTCTACATAGAGACAAATTATTCTTATCCTGTCACAGTGGAGGATATTGCGTCGTATGTCGGAATCAGCCGCAGCCACCTTTTCCGGTCCTTTCAGACATATATGGGAAAATCGCCCAAGGAATATCTGTCGGAGTACAGAATCAGGCAGGCGTGCCACCTCTTAAAGGAAACAGGGCTCTCCGTGTCTACTATCGCTTATTCTGTCGGCTTTGAGAATAATCTTTATTTTTCCAAGGCATTCAAGAAGCAGAAAAAAGTCAGCCCGTCAGAATACAGGCAGGCCCATTCCTCACAGCCCTGAGCTGGCTGGAATTAGGACGGGATCGGATGCATATGTATATCTTTAGAAGAAATTGGATAGGATATGCGGCATGGAGACAGATAAGAAGCGAGGGGGAAGAGGACATCTGAAACGCTGGATGCAGGCGCTTGCCCTGGTCTATGTGCTGATGTTCCTTCCTGTGCATGGATTTCGGGAGGCAGAGAGCGCGGGAGCAGGCGGCGGGAGCCTGTATACCGGTGCAGATACGGACTGTTCCCCGGCAGGGGGAACGGAAGAGAAGGGAGAACAGCAGAAGCCGAGGATCGCACTCACTTTTGACGACGGACCGAGCGCTGTATATACGCCGATGCTTCTGGACGGCCTGAAGGAGAGGGGAGTCAGGGCGACTTTCTTCCTTGTCGGCGAAAACATCGTGAAAGATGGAAATCAGAGAATTGTAAGGCGGATGTATGATGAAGGACATCTGCTCGGCAACCACACCTACCATCATGTGGATCTCTCTGCGCTGAGTAAAGAAGAGGCGCATGAAGAGCTGGCTATGACAGACGCCCTGATCCGGGAGATAACCGGGAGAGAGACAGAGATCGTCCGTCCGCCCTTTGGCGCATTCCCGGATCGTATGGAAGAAGAGCTCGATAAGCTCTATGTGAAATGGACCGTGGATCCTCTTGACTGGACTCTGCGCAATACGGATGAAATCGTTCGGAGGGCAGTGACAGATATCGAAGAAAATGATATCATCCTTCTGCATGACTGTTACGAGAGTTCGGTAAAAGCCGCGCTCCGCATTGTCGATGTGCTGCAGGGAAAAGGGTATGAGTTTGTCACAGCAGACGAACTGCTGGCAGAGTAAGGCGATAAAGCCGGCTTCCCTTAAGCGGCGGGAAACATAAAACAGATTTAGTAATATGGAGAAAGAGCATATGATAAATGAATATTCAAGAAGCGAGCTGCTGATCGGCTCTGAAGCTATGGAACGTCTGAGGAGGGCGTCCGTGCTCGTATTCGGTGTGGGAGGCGTGGGCTCTCACTGTATCGAGGCGCTCGCGCGCGGCGGTATCGGGCATCTGATCCTGGTGGACAGCGATACGGTGTCGATTACCAATATCAACCGTCAGTCTATCGCGCTTCACAGTACGGTGGGACAATATAAGACAAAAGTGATGAAGGAGAAGATACGGGATATTGATCCCGCGATCCGGGTGGATACATATGAGACATTTGTGCTCCCGGACAATGTGGAGACAGTCTTTCGGGAACAGCCGGATTATGTCATCGATGCCATCGATACTGTGACGGCAAAGCTCGCGGTCATAGAGTATGCGCAGAGGAACGGGATCCCTGTGATCAGCAGTATGGGGACAGGGAATAAGCTTCATCCGGAACTGTTTGAGGTCGCGGACATCACGAAAACGAGCGTGTGCCCGCTGTGCAGGGTGATGCGCAGAGAGCTGAAGGGAAGGGGCATCGCGCACCTGAAGGTAGTCTATTCGAAAGAAAAGCCTGTAGACACGTCCGGCAGGGAGACCGGGGAGGAGCCTGGAGCGCGCCGGTCTGTGCCGGGAAGCATTTCTTTTGTGCCGCCCGCGGCAGGGCTTTTGATCGCGGGAGAGGTGATCCGTGAGCTTGCCGGCATACAGTGAGCGGACAGGAGACTGATACAGCGCAGCAGGCTGAGAGATAGATTGGAGGAAAAATAGAATGGATCTGTTCGACTATATGAGAGAGGCGAATCAGGAGAAAGAGGCGCCGCTGGCGTCCCGGATGCGCCCGGAAACACTTGACGAGGTGGTAGGGCAGCAGCATATTATCGGGAAGGACAAGCTCCTTTACCGTGCGATCAGGGCTGACAAGCTGCGGTCTGTGATCTTCTACGGACCGCCGGGCACGGGCAAGACGACGCTGGCGAAGGTGATCGCCAACACGACGAGCGCGGCCTTTCAGCAGATAAACGCGACGTCGGCGGGCAAGAAGGATATGGAAGAAGTGGTCAAGGAGGCGAAGGATCTGCGGGGAATGTACGGGAAGAAGACGATCCTGTTTATCGACGAGATACACCGCTTTAATAAAGGGCAGCAGGACTACCTCCTGCCATTTGTCGAGGACGGGACGGTTATTCTGATCGGGGCGACTACAGAGAACCCGTATTTTGAGGTGAACAGCGCGCTGTTGTCGAGATCCAGCATTTTTGAGCTGAACCCGCTGTCGGCAGAGGATATCCGGACGCTTCTGAAGCGGGCGGTCTGTGACACTGTGAAGGGGATGGGGAGCTTCCGTGCACAGATCGATGAGGATGCTCTGGATTTTCTCGCGGATGTTTCGGGCGGAGACGCGCGGAGCGCCCTCAACGCGGTGGAGCTTGGGATACTCACGACAGACCGCTCGGACGATGGGATCATACATATCACGCTGGACGTGGCGTCCGAATGCATTCAGAAGAGAGCAGTGAACTATGACAAAAGAGGGGATAATCACTATAACATCATCTCAGCGTTTATAAAGAGCATGAGGGGGTCAGACCCTGATGCGGCAGTGTTTTATCTCGCGAAGATGCTCTATGCGGGAGAGGACGTCAAGTTTATTGCGCGCCGCATTATGATCTGTGCGGCTGAGGATGTGGGGAACGCGGATCCGATGGCGCTGACTGTAGCCGTGGCGGCGGCCCAGGCGGTAGAGCGGGTCGGCATGCCGGAAGGGCAGATCATACTGTCCCAGGCCGTAACTTATGTTGCGTCCGCGCCGAAGAGCAACTCTGCCACAAAGGCAATCTTTGCCGCCGGCGAGGCGGTGCGCTCTACCACGGCTGCTGTTCCGGCCCATCTCCGGGACGCCCATTATAAAGGGGCGCAGAAGCTGGGGAGGGGAACCGGATATAAATATGCCCATGATTATCCGGGGCATTACGTGGAGCAGCAGTATCTCCCGGATGAAATAAAAGACGCCAGATTCTATGAACCCGGCGTTCTTGGCTATGAAAAGAAGATAAAAGAGCATTTAGAGGAGCTCCGCAAGCAGTGAAGCGTAGATCTCCTGGTTTTTCAGAGACCAGCTGCGGGCAATGGTTTCAGCCTCTTTTTCGGTCGGAACAGTGAGCTTCAGATCGATCAGGCTGAAGCCGTTCTCGACGATCTGGCAGCGGACTTCAAATTCCCTGTTCGTGTTCAGATAATAGTCTGCTTTTACCGACACTTCTTCCTTAAGGTCATACTTCTTCTCCTTCAGAAAATCGTCGATGTCCTTGCGGATGGCAGGAGAGATCTTGTTGCTGAAGAAGTGGAGCGTCTCGGCGCCGTACTCTGTGAGATGGTACAGCGTCCGGTTGTGGGTTGTCTCCACCTTCAGAAGATCTGAGTCCGCAAGCTCGGACAGCGTTTCCTGCAGCTTAAAATAAGTGGTGTATCCCTTATCCAGTATAAATTCGGAAATCTGAGAAGTGGTAAGCGGAAAATCAATCTTATCCAGCATGTATAGTATGATCAGCTTATATAATGTATATGTTTCAGCCATAAAACTTCAACTCCTGACGTTTATTCTGCTGATTATCATAACACTCCTTCCAATTCTGTGCAATAACAGGTTGCAGTGTGAACAGCAGTCCTGCGAGAAAAAGCCTGTGAAAAAAACCAAAAAATGCTTTTCTTTTCAGCGGACATGCTGTATAATACAAACATATTTGATGCAATTTTCGATTGAAGTCAATTCAGACTAAACTTCCCGAAGCATTTAATTTATTGAAAAATACTTATAGATAAACAGTACATGATACTGGTTTGCTGTTCAGAATGACACGAAAGGAATGATTTTATGACAAGAGAAAAGTATGAATCACTGCCGCTGGCAACATTAAAGGAACTTGCAAAGGCAAGGAAGATGCGGGGGATCTCCACTATGAAGAAGGGAGAGCTGATCGACGCGATGCTTGCCCTGGACGAGAAAGAGAAACAGAAGGAAGCGAGCGAAGAGGCCAAAGAAGTAGTAAGGGAAGAGATGAAGGAGAAGAAGGAGGAGACCGATATCGAACAGCTCGACAGCGGACATACAGCCAACGGCATCCTGGAGGTTCTTCAGGATGGATATGGGTTTATCCGCAGCGAGAACTATCTCCCGGGGGAAAATGACGTCTATGTATCTCCCTCGCAGATCAGGCGGTTCGGCCTGAAGACAGGGGATATCATCATGGGAAATACAAGGATCAAGACGCAGGGAGAGAAGTTCAGCGCCCTCCTCTATGTGTCGACGATCAACGGGATGCGTCCGTCAGAGGCGATGAAGCGGAAAAATTTTGAAGACCTGACGCCCGTTTTCCCGAACAAGCGGATCCGACTGGAGACGCCGGGATGCACGACGGCAATGAGGATCGTCGATCTTGTCTCCCCGATCGGAAAGGGGCAGAGAGGAATGATCGTATCCCCGCCGAAGGCAGGAAAGACTACGCTTCTCAAGGAGGTCGCGCTCTCCGTACAGAAGACGGAACCGAACATGCATCTGCTCATCCTTCTGATCGATGAGCGTCCGGAGGAAGTGACGGATATCAGGGAGGCTATCGCAGGACCGAATGTAGAGGTTATTTACTCAACTTTTGACGAACTTCCGGATCATCACAAAAGGGTGTCGGAGATGGTAATCGCCCGCGCGAAACGTCTCGTAGAGCACGGCAAGGACGTCATGATCCTTCTGGACAGCATTACGAGACTTGCAAGAGCATACAATCTTACTGTGCCGCCTTCAGGAAGAACCCTCTCCGGAGGTCTTGACCCGGCAGCACTCTACAGCCCGAAGCGTTTCTTCGGGGCAGCGCGAAATATGAGAGAGGGAGGCAGCCTTACGATCCTTGCGACGGCTCTGGTGGAGACTGGAAGCAAGATGGATGACGTAGTGTACGAAGAGTTCAAGGGAACCGGAAATATGGAGCTGATGCTGGACCGCAGGCTTCAGGAGAAGAGGGTGTTCCCGGCCATCGATATTCCGAGATCAGGTACAAGGAGGGAAGATCTCCTGCTCGACAAGGACGAGCAGGAGGCTGCATATATCATACGCCGTGCGATGAACGGCATGAAAGCGGAAGAGGCAGTCGACAATCTCCTGAATATGTTTTCAAGGACAAAATCTAACAGCGAGCTGGTGCATCAGGTGATCCGTCAGAAGTTTATTTAAAAAACTATTGCAAAAGAAAATGTCTTATGCTACAATTAAGAGGCTGTTTAGAGATTATAATAATCAATTTGAAATAGAGAGGTGAAAATCATGCGCGAAGGAATCCATCCAGAGTACCATCAGGCAACAGTGACCTGCAACTGCGGCAACACATTTGTGACAGGATCTACAAACAAGAGTATCCACGTAGAAATCTGCTCCAAGTGCCATCCGTTCTACACAGGCCAGCAGAAAGCGACACAGGCTCGCGGCCGTGTTGATAAGTTCAACAAAAAGTATGGTATTAAATAAGAATGATACGTTGCAGGCTGAGGTGAAGAACATCTCAGCCTGTTTGTTTTGGAGCCGGATACGCAGGGATTCGAAAATGTATTATGTCAGCTGAAGCTGGCCCGAATCCTGTGCCGAGACCCGCGGGCGGGCCTTGAACCGGCGGAACAGCAGGAGAGGAGGCAGTATGAAATCATCAAATATCGGCGGACAGGCAGTCCTTGAAGGTATCATGATGAGAAACGGAGGAAAATATTCCGTGGCTGTGCGGAAGGCGGACGGAGAGATCGCTGTGGACGTACAGGACTATAAAAGTATTATCCCGTGGAAGACCCCGCTTAAAATACCTTTTATCCGGGGCATTTTTAATTTTGCGGACTCTCTCGTACTGGGAATGAAGACGCTTACATATTCCGCCGGCTTTTTTGCGGAAGAGGAGGAAGAGGTCCTTACGGAAGAAGAGGCGGCGAAGCGGGAGAAAACAGATAAGATCATCATGAATCTGACCGTAGTCTTCGCGGCAGTAATCGCGGTGGCAATTTTCATGGTGCTGCCGTATTTTTTGAGCAGCATCGTGGAGCGGTATACCTCGTCACGCATGCTCATGACAATTTTTGAAGGAGGGATCCGTCTTGCGATCTTTCTTCTCTACATTTTCCTGATCTCCAGGATGAATGATATCAAGCGCACCTTCATGTATCACGGTGCGGAGCATAAGTGCATCAACTGTATTGAGCATGGAATGGAACTGACTGTGGAGAATGTACGGAAGAGTTCGAAGCAGCATAAGCGCTGCGGTACAAGCTTTTTGTTTTTTGTGGTGATCGTGAGCATTATCTTCTGCTTCTTCATCACAGCAGAGTCGCAGATCCTAAGAGTGCTGATCCGTATCGCGCTTCTTCCGCTGATTGCAGGCGTGTCCTACGAGATTATAAAGCTTGCGGGCAGCAGCGATAATGTGATCGTCAACGCGCTGAGCAGGCCGGGAATGTGGGTGCAGAACATGACGACGAAGGAACCGGATGACAGCATGATCGAAGTAGGGATCCGCGCGGTGGAAGAGGTTTTTGACTGGCGGACCTGGCAGAGGGAAAATCTATGACGCTCAAGAACGGATATGCAGAGGCAGAGAGGCGGCTGGAAGAAGCCGGGATTGAAGAAGCGGCTCTCGACGCATGGCTGCTCCTGGAGCATGTGACAGGGATTTCAAGAGCGTCCTATTATGCGGACCCGGACCGGGGGCTGCCTGCGGATCAGTGGAAGAGATACAGAGAACTTGTCTGCCGCAGGGCAGAGCGTGTTCCGCTCCAGCATATTACAGGGACACAGGAGTTCATGGGACTTTCATTTGAAGTGAATGAACATGTCCTTATTCCGCGTCAGGATACAGAGATCCTTGTGGAGCAGGCGCTTGGATTTATCAAGAGCGGAAAGGTGCCTGCGGCGGAGAACGGCCGAACACGGATCCTTGATATGTGCACCGGATCCGGATGCATCCTGCTCAGTGTGATGCATTGGGCGGAAAGTTACAGACAGAAGACGCTCTGCAGGGCGGAAGATACTGCCCGGGACGGAGAGAAGCAGGATATTATAATAATAGAAGGAACGGGAGCGGACATTTCGCCCCAGGCCCTGGCTGTGGCCGAGAAAAACGCGCGCAGGCTGGGAGTCAGCGCCGGATTCATTCAGAGTGATCTTTTCGATGCAGTCCATGGAAGGTATGGGATGATCCTCTCCAATCCGCCCTATATCAGGACTGATGAGATCAAGGATCTCCAGGAGGAAGTGAGGCTCCACGATCCGGTCATTGCACTGGACGGAAAAGAAGACGGACTGTACTATTACCGCAGGATCGTCAGAGAGAGCCGTTCCTGCCTGGAGGAGGGCGGCATGCTCCTGTTTGAGATCGGCTGCGATCAGGCAGAGGCAGTGTCCGGGCTTATGAGCGCAGCAGGCTTTAGAGAGATAACAGTGAAAAAGGACCTGGCAGGACTTGACCGTGTCGTGTCAGGCGTGTTAAAGTGATGCAGAAAAGAAATATGAAGAAAAGGACAGATAAGAATGTTTGACAGATTGGATGATTTGTTGATTCGTTATGAAGAAGTGATGGGAGAGCTGCAGGAGCCGGATGTGGCGAACGACTCTGAGCGCTTCCGGAAGCTTATGAAGGAGCAGAGTGACCTTGCGCCCATCGTTGAAGCATATAAAGAATATAAAAACTGCCGGCAGAATATCGAGGACAGCCTTGCGCTGCTGGAGGAAGAATCAGATGAAGAGATGCGCGAGCTCGCCAAGGAAGAGCTCAGCGAGTCCAGAGACCGCGTGGAGGAGCTGGAGCAGAAGCTGAAGATCCTCCTTCTTCCGAAGGACCCGAACGACGATAAGAATGTCATTGTCGAGATCCGCGCCGGCGCCGGCGGGGATGAGGCGGCGCTGTTTGCGGCGGAGATTTACCGTATGTATGTGCACTATGCAGACGGGCGCGGCTGGAGGACAGAGCTGATCTCTCTGAATGAAAACGGAATCGGAGGCTTCAAGGAATGCGTATTCATGATTACAGGGCAGGGGGCGTATTCCAGACTGAAGTATGAGAGCGGCGTACACCGCGTACAGAGGGTGCCGGAGACAGAGAGCGGCGGAAGGATTCACACTTCTACGATCACTGTCGCGATCATGCCGGAGGCAGAGGAAGTAGACGTGGTGATCGACGAGAAGGACATCCGTATCGATGTCATGAGGGCTTCCGGAAACGGAGGCCAGTGTGTCAACACGACAGATTCCGCAGTTCGTCTGACGCATTATCCGACCGGAATCGTCATTTACAGCCAGACAGAAAAATCTCAGCTCCAGAATAAAGAAAAGGCGTTCCGCCTCCTCAGGTCAAAGCTTTATGACCTGGAGCTGGAGAAACAGCAGGCGTCTGAGGCAGAGGCAAGGAGGAGCCAGATCGGTACAGGAGACCGTTCTGAGAAGATCAGGACGTACAACTTCCCACAGGGAAGAGTCACAGACCACCGTATCAAACTGACGCTCCACAAGCTGGACAGCATTCTGAACGGAGATCTTGACGAGATCATTGACAGCCTGATCGCAGCAGACCAGACAGCAAAGCTGGCGAAGATGGAGGACTGATGACAATGGAATATGAGTTTAAGCGCCCGGAGCTGGAGGATCAGGGGCTGATCAGCTCGTATTTTGCCAAGGCTCCGGGCAGGAGCTGTGAGAGGACCTTTGTAAATGTCTATCTCTGGTCCAGGCATTATAAGGTAAAGTTTGCAGTGATAGAAGACGCGCTTGTCTTCCGGGATGAGGGGGACGGTTTTGCATTTTCTTATCCGGCAGGCGAGAGCAGTGCGGTGAAGCGGGCAATTGAAGCGCTGATGGAATACTGCAGGGAGAGAGGGTGTCCTTTCCGGCTTTATAATGTGACGGAAGATCATTTTGCACAGCTCGAAGGATGGTTCCCGGGCAGGTTCGAGATACAGTACGACAGAGACGCAGCGGACTATGTCTATGAGACGGAGAAACTGGCGACGCTTGCCGGAAAGAAGCTTCACGGCAAGCGGAACCATATCAATAAGTTTAAGAATCTGTATCCGGACTGGACTTACGAAAGCCTGAATGACAGCAACGTGGAAGAATGCTTCCAGATGGCGCTGAAATGGCGGAATCAGAACGGCTGCGATGATGATATGGAGAAAAACGCGGAGATGTGCGTGACCCTTAATTCCCTGAGACTTTACAAGGAGCTTGGGCTGAGGGGCGGCGTCCTGAAGACCGGCAGCCGGATCGTGGCATTTTCCGTGGGAGAGCCGCTGTGCAGCGATACTTTTGTCGTGCACATCGAAAAAGCGTTCCCCGACGTCGAGGGCGCTTACCCGATGATCAACCAGCAGTTTGTCCAGCACGAGTGCATGGATTATCTGTATGTGAACCGTGAAGAGGATACCGGGGCGGAGGGCCTGCGGAAGGCAAAGCTTTCGTACAGGCCGGCTTTCCTGGTGAATAAAGGGATTGTGAAAGAAAAAGCCGATAATGCGGCGGATACAGAAGAGTAAAACAGAGCGAAAGAAATGGAGTGACAGAGATGATTTCAAAGAAAATGGAAAATATGGTGGCAAACAGTTCGGCGATCCGCGCAATGTTCGAGGAGGGAAACCGCCTCGCCGGGATCTACGGCGCAGAGAATGTATATGATTTCAGTCTTGGAAATCCTAATGTACCGGCTCCGGAGGCTGTGAAGAAGGCGATCATCGATCTGCTGAACGAAGAAGATCCGGTCGTGCTCCACGGATATACGAACAGCAACGCGGGGTACGAGGATGTGCGCCAGGCTGTCGCAGATTCTTTGAACGGACGGTTCGGGACGGCATTCTCGGCCAGGAACATCACGATGACCGTGGGAGCGGCGGGAGGCCTGAATGTGATCCTGAAGGCTCTGCTCAATCCGGGAGACGAAGTGATCACATTCGTCCCATATTTCGGTGAATACAGAAGCTATGTAAACAACTATGACGGCGTCCTCGTGGAGATCTCTCCCGATACTGCGACATTCCAGCCGAAGCTGGACGAATTTGAGGCGAAGATTACGCCGAAGACAAGGGCAGTCATCGTCAATACGCCGAACAACCCGACGGGAGTCGTGTATTCAGAGGACACGATCAAAAAGCTTGCCGCAGTCATGGAGAAGAAGCAGCAGGAGTACGGCACAGATATCTACCTGATCTCTGACGAACCGTACAGAGAGCTGGCATATGATGGAGTCGAGGTGCCGTATCTCACAAAATATTATGCCAATACAATTGTCGGCTACTCCTACAGCAAGTCGCTCTCTCTCCCGGGAGAGAGGATCGGCTATCTTGTCATTCCGGATGAGGCTGCCGACAGTGAAAATCTGATTTCCGCAGCGAATGTGGCGACAAGAATCCTCGGATTTGTAAACGCGCCTACCCTGCAGCAGAAGGTTGTCAAGGCATGCCTGAATGAGAAGACGGATATTTCCTTCTACGACCGGAACCGCGAGACGCTTTACAACGGTCTTAAGGAGCTCGGATTCGAGTGCATCAAGCCGGAAGGCGCGTTTTATCTGTTCGTGAAGTCTCCGGTGGAAGACGAGAAGGCTTTCTGCGCGGCGGCAAAGAAATATAATATTCTTGTTGTTCCGGGAAGCTCCTTCGGATGCCCGGGCTTTGTGAGGATCGCATACTGCGTAGCATATGAGACGATTGTGAACTCGCTTCCGAAGTTCGCGGAGCTGGCAGCGGAATACAGATAGACAGCACATGATTTGGAGAGCAGGAAGATGACGATGAGACCAGAACTTATGAAAAATATCCGGACGGTGGAGCCTTATGTCCCTGGGGAGCAGCCTCAGCATAAAGTGGTGAAGCTGAACACGAACGAGAATCCTTATCCGCCGGCGCCGGGAGTGAGGGACATCCTCCGGAATATGGATACGGACAGCCTGAGGCTGTATCCGGATCCGACGGCAGAGAAGCTGATCAGCGCTCTGGCGGACCACTATGGAGTGGGAGAGGACCAGGTGTTTGCGGGAGTCGGCTCGGACGATGTCCTGAGTATGTGTTTCCTGACCTTTTTCAACTCGGACAGGCCGGTTCTTTTCCCGGATATTACATACTCCTTCTACAAGGTGTGGGCGGAGCTCTATCGGATCCCGTATGAGTGTCCCGCCCTGGATGACAGCTTCCGTATCGTGAGAGAGGATTATTACAGGGAAAACGGAGGAATCATTTTCCCGAATCCGAATGCTCCTACGGCAATTTATGAGGAGCTTGACTTTGTGGAGGATATCCTTTCACACAACAGAGATTCTGTCGTGATCGTAGACGAGGCATATGTGGACTTTGCCGGCAGATCTGCGATGGAACTGATCGACAAGTATGACAATTTGATCGTTGTGCAGACGTTTTCAAAAGCAAGGAGCATGGCGGGGATGAGAATCGGATATGCAGTATCCAATCCGGAGCTGATCCGATGCCTGAACGATGTGAAGTATTCCTTTAACTCATATACGATGAACCAGACTTCGATCCTGTGCGGCGTGGAGGCAGTGCGGGATACGGAATATTTCAATGAGAGCATCCGTAAGATAGTAGAGACGAGAGAATGGGCGAAGGAAGAACTGCACAGGCTCGGGTTTGTATTTCCGGATGCTAGGGCAAATTTCATTTTCGCGAGACATCCGCAGTGTGATGCGGATGAATTGTTCGAGGCGCTGAAAAAGCATGATATCTATGTAAGGCACTGGAAAGGCGGAAGAATCGGACAGTACCTCCGCATAACGATAGGAACCAGGGAAGAAATGGAGATACTGTTTGATTTCCTGAATAAATATGTGAAGAAATAAGGAGAATTTATTTATGAGCGAAGCTATGATAGACTGGCTTGTCCAGAACCTCGGAGGAAAGGTCGGCAAGGAACTGATCGCTTTTATTGTTTCCATGATACCGATCCTTGAGCTGAGGGGAGGGCTGCTTGCCGCCGGACCGGCGATCCTTGATATCCCAATGTGGCAGGCGATCCCGATCTGCGTGGTCGGGAATCTTCTCCCGATCCCTTTTATCCTGCTTCTCATCACAAAGATTTTTGACTGGATGAAGGGAACGAGGAAACTGAAGCCGATCGTGGAGAAACTGGAGAAAAAGGCGCTGAGCAAGAGCGACAAGATTGAGAAATATGAGTTCTGGGGGCTGGTCATCTTTGTCGGCATCCCGCTCCCCGGGACCGGAGCGTGGACGGGCGCCCTGATCGCCGCGCTTCTGGGCATCAGGTTCCGCAAGGCCTTCCCTGCTATTGTGCTCGGAGTGTGCCTTGCCGCGTTTATTATGACAGTACTGTCATACGGATTCCTCGGAGCTCTGTTCGGCTGATGCAGAAGAGCGGACGGGCAGCATTTCAGATGGAAGGGGAGATGTGATCATGCTTATGAAGAACAGTGAAGAAAAGAGAAACACGGCCTGGAGGGCGGTCATGACAGTGTCCTCCGTGCTGATTGTCATCGTTGCGGTATTTTTTATCGTCAGGATTTTTACTGCGAATCCGGTGAAAGGCACCTGGGTGAGCGAAGAAGGCGATATCACGCTTGTGATTGGCGACGACGCTTCACTCCGGGTGGAGGACGGAAGCGTCAGTGCAGAGACAGAGTACACGGTAGATAAGAAGACAAAAGTATTCACGATCCATGTCAGAGACGAGGGAATCCTTGAACAGGCGGAAGCTTCTGAGGATGCCTCCGAGGGAGCGATCAGAGATCTTCTTGGGTCCGTGGAAGGAACGTATGATTATAATATTGAGGGCAGTACGCTTACGCTGACAGAGCGCGAGTATGGAAGCCAGATGGTTTTTGAAAAAGAATAAAGGCGGTTCTGCCGCAGGTTCAATGCAGAAGAGTTTCGGCGAAGAGACTCTTCTGTACTTGCATAGTGAACATTTCAGCCGTGGGGCTCAATGCGAAAGGAGAAGGGTATATGTACAGAAATCAGACGAAGGAAATCCGGATCGGGGATGTAAAGATCGGAGGAAATAACCCGGTGGCGATTCAGTCTATGACGAATACGAAGACAGAGGACGCCGCTGCGACAGTGGAGCAGATCCTCCGGCTTGAGGCTGCGGGATGCGAGATCATCCGATGCGCTGTGCCGACCATGGAGGCGGCGGAAGCGTTAAAAGAGATCAAGAAGCAGATCCATATTCCTCTTGTGGCTGACATTCATTTCGACTACAGGCTTGCCATCGCGGCGATAGAAAACGGAGCGGACAAGATCCGCATTAACCCCGGGAATATCGGCTCTCCCGAGAAGGTGAAGGCAGTGGTGGATAAGGCGAAGGAGTACGGCATCCCGATCCGTGTGGGCGTGAACAGCGGGTCTCTGGAAAAGCATCTTTTGGAAAAATATGGCGGAGTCACAGCAGAAGGGATCGTTGAGAGCGCGCTTGACAAGGTTCGTCTGATCGAGGATATGGGATACGACAACCTTGTGGTCAGCATCAAGTCTTCCGATGTGCTGATGTGCGTAAAAGCCCATGAGCTGATCGCAGAGCAGTGTCCGTATCCGCTCCATGTGGGGATCACAGAGGCTGGAACGCTCTATTCGGGCAATGTCAAATCCTCCGTCGGACTTGGGATCATCCTGCATGAAGGCATCGGCAATACGATCCGCGTATCCCTCACAGGAGATCCGGCCGAAGAGATCCGGACGGCAAAGCTTATTCTGAAAACGCTGGGCCTGAGAAAAGGAGGGATCGAGGTGGTCTCCTGTCCGACATGCGGGCGGACGAAGATTGATCTGATCGGCCTTGCAAATGAGGTGGAAAAAATGGTGGCGGATATCCCTCTTGACATTAAGGTCGCTGTCATGGGATGTGTCGTCAACGGACCGGGTGAAGCGAAAGAAGCGGATATCGGTATCGCGGGCGGCGTCGGAGAGGGGCTGCTGATCAAGAAGGGGCAGATCGTTAAAAAGGTAAAAGAAGAGGAGCTTCTCAGTACACTGCGTCAGGAGTTGTTAAATTGGAACAGGTAAAAGACAAGAAGACTTTTTTTCATGTGTTTCCCACCCTGAAAGTAGAGGATGACATACAGATCCTTTTCGCGGATGTGGAGGTACAGAAGATCACGACAAATTCAAGACGTGATTTTCTCCATGTATATATATTCAGCAGGCATCTGATCCAGAAGAAACAGATCTGGCAGATGGAACAGCGGATCAAAGACCAGCTTTTCGGGAAAACGTCTGTGGAGGTGCGGATCGAGGAAAAATATGCACTTTCGGAGCAGTATACGCCGGAGGCGCTGATGAGGGAATACCGTGAGAGTATCATACAGGAGCTGAGGACAGTCAGCGTCCTTGCGGCGAGCATGTTTGCGCAGGCGGACCTCAGGTTTGAAGAAGGCGGAGTGGTGAACCTGGGGCTTGCCGACACGATTGTTTCGGAGGGGAGGAAGGACGAGATCCTGACACTTTTGAACAAGGTATTTGAAGAGCGTTTTCAGATCGGGGCGGACATACGTATCTCCTACCGCAGGCCGGAAGGAAACGGAAGCCGCGAGTATGATGAACAGAGGGTTCAGCAGGAGATCAACGCGATCTTTGAACGCCGTGCGATGCAGAGGGGAGAAGAGGCTCCTGCATCGGGGGAAAAGAAGAGCGGAGAGAAGAGCTCCGGCAGGAAGAGCACAGCCCATACCGGAAGAGGAGGATCCGGCGGGGGCAGGAAGGAGTCCGGCAAAAAGGAGTTCAGGAAAAAGGATTTCTCACGTCCTGTCAAGATGGGTGACGACCCGAATCTGATCTACGGCAAAAACTTTGACGATGAGCCGATCACGCTTGACCAGGTCGTGACGGAGATGGGAGAGATCACCGTCCACGGGAAGATCATCAGCTTTGATACGAGGGAGATCCGCAATGAGAAGACGATCATCATGTTCGCGGTTACAGATTTTACCGATACGATCACAGTCAAGATGTTCGCCCGGAATGAGCAGCTTCCGGAGATTCTCGGCGAGCTGAAAAAAGGAGTTTTCGTAAAGATCAAGGGAATTACGACGATTGATAAATTTGACGGCGAGCTCACCATCGGCTCTGTGACAGGAATAAAAAAGATCGGCGACTTCACGGTTGCGAGAAAGGACTTAAGTCCGGCAAAGCGCGTGGAGCTCCACTGCCATACGAAGATGAGCGACATGGACGGTGTGTCCGAGGTAAAGGATATTGTAAAGCGCGCCCATGACTGGGGACATCCTGCTATCGCGATCACAGACCACGGCGTGGCGCAGGCGTTCCCGGATGCGAACCACTATATCGAGACACTGGCTCCGGATGATCCCTTCAAGGTGATCTACGGGGTGGAAGGCTATGTGGTGGACGACCTGACGGATATCGCCGTAAATGCCGGGGAGCAGACGCTGGAGGATACATATATCGTCTTTGACATTGAGACGACGGGATTCAGCTCTATCCGGGATAAGATCATCGAGATCGGCGCGGTCAAGGTGGTAAACGGCGAGATCGTGGACAGGTTCAGCACCTTTGTCAATCCGGAGAGGCCGATCCCCTTTGAGATCACGAACCTGACAGGCATCACTGACCAGATGGTCATGGAGTATCCGCCGATCGAGACGATTCTTCCGCAGTTCCTCGAATTTGCCGGCGGCGGAGTCCTTGTGGCGCACAACGCGGGATTTGACGTGGGATTCATCGAGCAGAACTGCAGGAACCAGGCGATCGAGCAGAAATTTACTTATGTAGACACCGTGGCGCTGGCAAGGATCCTCCTGCCCACGCTCTCAAAATATAAGCTCAACATTGTGGCAAAGGCGCTGGGGATCTCCCTGGAAAACCACCACAGGGCCGTGGACGACGCGGGAGCAACGGCTGAGATCTTCGTGAAATTCGTGGAGATGCTCAGGGACAGAAACGTGACGACGCTGAAAGAGATGAACCGCTTCGGGGACAGGAACGTCAACGCCATCCGCAAGATGGCGACGCACCACATCATCATCCTTGCAAAGAACGATATCGGCAGATACAATCTCTATCAGCTGATCACGGAATCGCATATTACTTACTATGCAAGGAGGCCGCGTATCCCCAAGAGCCTTCTGAATGAACACAGGGAGGGTCTGATCATCGGAAGCGCCTGCGAGGCGGGTGAGCTGTACCAGGCGGTTCTGGAGAAGCGGTCCGCGGAGCAGATCGCAAGGCTTGCGGATTTCTATGACTATTACGAGATACAGCCGCTGGGCAACAACCGGTTTATGATCGAGAGCGACCGTGTGCCGGATGTAAATTCCGACGAGGATCTGATGGAACTGAACCGCCGGATTGTGGAGCTGGGAGAAAAGTTCAAAAAGCCGGTAGTGGCGACATGCGATGTGCATTTCCTCGACCCGGAGGACGAGGTGTACCGAAGGATCATCATGGCGGGAAAGGGCTTCGACGACGCGGACACACAGCCGCCGCTCTATCTGCGCACGACGGAAGAGATGCTGGATGAGTTCGCCTACCTCGGGTCTGCGAAGGCGCGTGAGATCGTCATCGATAATCCGAACAAGATCGCCCGCATGGTGGAGAAGATCTCGCCGGTGAACCCGAACAAATGCCCGCCGGTCATCGAAAACTCCGACCAGGAGCTGCGAGATATCTGTTATAGAAAAGCCCATGAGATGTACGGAGAGGAGCTCCCCGTACAGGTGTCGTCGAGACTGGAAAAGGAGCTGAACTCGATCATATCCAACGGGTATGCCGTTATGTACATCATCGCCCAGAAGCTTGTGTGGAAGTCAAATGCGGACGGGTATCTGGTCGGCTCGCGAGGGTCGGTCGGTTCCTCCTTCGTCGCCACCATGGCGGGGATCACGGAGGTGAATCCTCTGAGTCCGCACTACTACTGCAGCAGATGCCATTACAGTGATTTTGACTCGGAAGAGGTGCGCGCGTTCGCGGGAGGATGCGGCTATGACATGCCGGATCGGATCTGTCCTGTGTGCGGTGAGAAGCTGGTCAAAGCCGGATTCGATATTCCTTTTGAGACGTTCCTCGGCTTCAAAGGAGACAAGGAGCCTGACATTGACTTGAACTTCTCGGGAGATTATCAGGCAAAAGCGCACAAATATACAGAAGTCCTCTTCGGGGAGGGGCATACGTTCAAGGCAGGCACCATCGGGACGCTGGCGGACAAGACAGCGTTCGGTTTCGTGAAAAACTATTACGAAGAGCACGGTCAGAGAAAGAGAAAGTGCGAGATCGACAGGATCACTGTCGGGTGCACCGGAATACGGAGGAGTACGGGGCAGCATCCGGGAGGCATCGTCGTCCTCCCCCACGGACACAGCATCAACGAGTTCACGCCGGTGCAGCATCCGGCAAACGATATGGAGTGCGGGATCACAACGACCCATTTCGACTACCATTCGATTGACCATAACCTTCTGAAGCTGGATATCCTCGGTCACGATGATCCCACCATGATCCGTACGCTGGAGGACTACATCACCTCGGATGCGATGGAGAATGAATACAATGCGGAGAATCCTTTCATCGCTACGGAGATCCCTCTGGACGATAAGAAGGTCATCGAGCTGTTCCACGGCACAGAGGTGCTTGGGATCAAACCGGAGGATATCGGCGGCTGCAGGCTGGGGTGTCTCGGGATCCCCGAGTTCGGCACGGATTTCGTTATCCAGATGGTGGAGGATACAAAGCCGCAGACTCTGTCCGACCTGATCCGTATCTCCGGCCTGTCCCATGGTACCAACGTGTGGCTGGGGAACGCCCAGGAGCTGGTAAAGTCCGGCAAGGCGACGATCTCGACGGCAATCTGTACCCGCGACGATATCATGATTTACCTGATCAATCAGGGCGTGGAGAGCGCGCTGGCCTTTACCATCATGGAGAGCGTGCGAAAGGGAAAAGGGCTGAAGCCGGAGTGGGAAGAGGCGATGAAAGAGAAAAACGTTCCCGACTGGTATATCTGGTCATGTAAGAAGATCAGCTATATGTTCCCCAAGGCCCATGCCGCGGCATATGTCATGATGGCGTACCGGATCGCCTACTGCAAGATCAATTATCCGCTCGCATACTATGCGGCGTATTTCGGGATCCGCGCAGACGCCTTTTCTTATGAGATCATGTGTCAGGGAAAGGATAAGCTGGACTATTACATGAAGGATTACAAGAAGCGAAGCGATTCCCTCAGCAAAAAAGAGCAGGACGTCATGAAGGACATGAAGATTGTACAGGAAATGTATGCGAGAGGGTTTGAGTTCATGCCGATCGACATCTATCGGGCAAAGGCGAAGATGTTCCAGATCATCGACGGGAAGCTGATGCCCTCTCTGGCAAGCATCGAGGGTATGGGAGACAAGGCGGCTGAGGCTGTGGAAGAGGCGTCGAAAGACGGACCATACCTGTCGCTGGATGATTTCCGGCAGAGGACAAAGGTGAGCAAGACTGTGATCGACCTCATGGCAGACCTGGGGCTCTTCGGCGACCTGCCGCAGAGCAATCAGCTCTCGCTGTTTGATTTTTAATGATCCGGTTCCTCTTTCCGGAAGCTGCTCTGCAGTTTCCGGAAAGGGGAACTTTTTGTGTAAGAAAATGTGCGGAGGCTGTGTCTAATAAGTGAAAGGGGGATGAAAGATGCCGGCAGAAGACCTTTTGGAGAGAATGATCAGAGATTACGGAGACGCGCTCCTTAGGACCTGTTATCTGTATCTGAAGGACTATCACCTTGCAGAGGATGCGGTCCAGGAGACTTTCATCAAAGCCATGAAGCATTACGGCGGCTTCCGCCATCGTTCTGATGAAAAGACATGGCTGACGCGCATCGCGATCAACTGCTGTAAAAATATGATGAGGAAAAAATGGTACAGGAACGAGCGGGAAGAACTCGACGGAGCCGTATCTTCTGATACAGAGGATGAGCTCGACGGGCTGATCGAGAAAAGCTGTGTTTCCCAGGGAATCATGCAGCTGGATCCGGATGACAGGGAAATCCTCATACTTTTCTATTATCAGGAGCTGACGCTGAGAGAGATCGCATCCGTAATCAGAAGATCTGAAAATGCATCGATGCAGAGACTGAGCAGAGCGAGAAAAAGATTGAAAAAGATTTTGGAGGGATTGCTTTGAAAAACAACAGGATCAGGGAAAAAATCGACCGTGAACTGAGCGGGATCACACTCAGCGATGAAATGAAAGAAAAGATCCGCTCATCGGCGGGCGGAGGGAAAAGGCAGGCCGGAAAAATGATGCAGACTGCAGCCGCCGTGGCTGCAGTCATGATCTTCGGCGGCACATGCGTCTATGCAGGATACAGCCTGCTCGGCATCACGCATGTAAATGACACGGAGCTTCCGGCGCTCGATCCGATGAAGAAGGTGTCCGCGGGAAAAATCCCGGGCAGCAGCGATGAAAGCGGGCAGATCCTTGGAGAGTACAGCTCCTACGATGAGGTGAACGAGCTTTTGGGAGGCATTCTCCTGGACTCTCCGCTCGCCGGAGAAAATCCGTATATGCAGGTCAGCGTCCAGACAGACAACGAGGACTACGGGATTGTGACAGCCGAGAACTATATCCTCGGTGATACGCATGATTATCAGCTTGTCGCCGATATCGGCAGGTACAACTGTAAGCCGGGCGAAGAATATGGCTCATCCATATCCCTGGAGACAGCCTATATGCTCAGCAGCGAACAGGAAGCGGCGGGATGGAACACAGATTATCTCGGATACTATGAATATGCAGGCTCTTACGTGTCTGAGAAAGGATATAAGGTAAATCTTATCCGGAGCACGACAGACACGGCGGATCCCAGGGCGGAGATCTGCGCGGTCTTTGTCGCGGATGGGATCCAGTATACCTTGAAAGGGAGAGTGACGGAGGATACGATGAAAGAAATCGTAGACAGCATGGCAGGCTCGGGCAGCCCGGAAGATCGGAGCGCAGGCGGCTCTGCAGATTAGATATGCGGCAGCGCTGAAATTAAATCGTAGACGAAGCCGGTGCGCCGTGTTATAATCAGCCTTATAGGCAGCGCCGTATGGCGGGCAAGATTATGATATGGAGGAGAAAGAGAATGTACGACTTCGATGAAATCAAGACAACAGACCCGGAGATCGCAGAAGCGATCAGGGCGGAAATGGAGAGACAGAACTCACACATTGAGCTGATCGCATCTGAAAACTGGGTGAGCAAGGCTGTTATGGCTGCGATGGGAAGCCCGCTGACGAATAAATACGCAGAAGGATATCCGGGTAAGAGATACTATGGCGGATGCCAGTGCGTAGATGAAGTGGAGAATCTTGCAAGAGAGCGCGCGAAAGAGCTTTTCGGCTGCGAGTATGCGAATGTCCAGCCTCACTCGGGCGCACAGGCAAACATGGCGGTATTTTTCGCAATGCTCGAGCCGGGAGATACCTACATGGGCATGAATCTTGATCACGGCGGACATCTGACGCACGGTTCGCCGGTCAATATGTCAGGCAAATATTTCCATGTAGTTCCGTACGGCGTGAACGACGAGGGCGTGATCGATTATGACAAAGTGCTGGAGATCGCAAAAGAGTGCCGTCCGAAGCTGATCGTCGCAGGCGCCAGCGCACATGCGCGCACGATTGATTTCAAACGCTTCCGTGAGATCGCGGACGAAGTCGGGGCATACCTGATGGTAGATATGGCCCACATTGCCGGGCTTGTTGCGGCAGGACTTCATCCGAGCCCGATCCCGTACGCTCATGTGACGACGACAACGACCCACAAGACGCTCCGCGGGCCGCGCGGGGGAATGATCCTCTCCAGCAATGAGATGAATGAGAAGTTTAACTTCAACAAGGCAGTGTTCCCGGGAATCCAGGGCGGACCGCTGATGCATGTGATCGCGGCAAAGGCAGTCTGCTTCAAGGAAGCGCTCCAGCCGGAGTTCAGGGAATATCAGGAGCAGATCGTGAAGAACGCCAAGGCGCTGTGCGAGGGGCTCAAGAAGCGCGGCGTGAAGATCGTGTCCGGCGATACAGACAATCACCTTATGCTTGTCGACCTGACAGAAGCCGGCGTCAGCGGAAAAGAGCTGGAAAAACGGCTTGACGACGCGCATGTGACATGCAACAAGAACACGATCCCGAACGATCCCCGCTCACCATTCGTCACCAGCGGCGTGAGGCTCGGAACACCGGCTGTCACGACCCGCGGCATGAAGGAAGACGACATGGACAAGATCGCTGAGATCATTGCCATGGTGATCCAGAGCGAGGATAACGTGGATGCTGCCAGAAAGATGGTGGCGGAACTCACAGAGAAGTATCCTCTCTGCTAAATGCGGGTTTTGCGACGGAAACTTCTGATTGGATCAACGTCCGAGACCGGCAGGGCGGAGATGGGAATCGAAGACGTATTCTGAGAGGAGGAGTGGGGGCACCAGGCTCCGTTCCGAAGGGTAAGAAAAACTAAAAGCTCCGAAGGATGGCTAAGAGCAATCCGAAAAACAATACAACTCGCTGACGCTCAAACAGTATTGTTTTTCGGATTAACGCCATCTTCCGGAGCTTTAAGTTTTTCTAAACCCTTCTCCAAAGTCGCCGGGAGCCCCCGCTCCTCCTCTCAGAAAGACAGCCGAATCCCGCCCTGCCGGTTTCTGCGCTCATCCATCCGGAAGTTCACGCGGCAATCCCGGGAATTTAAAACGGAGGCGAAGACGGAACTGTTTTGGTTTGTTTTGAAGTATTATTAATCATTTTGTACTTCCACCAGCTCTGATCCTGTATAAATTGGGCAAGAGAGTCCTGAACAGCTGAAGTTCCACCGCCACTTCCGCTTTGAATTTCCGAGTTTGTGCGGGAAGTTCTGTATGGGATAAAGCAGAAAACGGGGCGGGCTGACCGGAGGGAATCTTCGGAGATGGCGGGAGGGCGGGGCAGGCGCCTTTGAAGTAATCTGTAGAAAGACTTAAGGGAACGGGATTCGGCGTTAAGGCTTACGATAAGATTGTCTGAACGATAGTGAGTTGTCTTATCGTAAGCCTTGCTTTTAGCCGGATCACGTTCCCTTTAGACTTTCTAGGATTACGGAACGAAGACTGAACCACCCTCCCGCCATCGCAGAAGAATTGCCGCAGGTCATCCCGCCCCGTTTTCGGACGTTATCTCAATAATAACTTCCACACAAACCCGAATTTTTCACTTTAATTCGACAAAGTATTATGTTATACTGGAACAAGCGAATGTTTACAGCGAAGGAGGTATACAGGCAATGATATGGGCAAAGGAAGAAACTCTGCCAAGAAGCGAGATTGAGGCTCTTCAGCTCGCAAAACTCAAGGATTCGGTCAGGTACATCTATGACCGTGTTAAGCCTTACCGGGACAAGATGGATGCGGCAGGAGTAAAGCCGGAAGATATCCGGACGCTTGACGATCTGAAGAGGCTGCCGTTTACATACAAAGCAGACTTTAAAGACAATTATCCGGACGGACTTTTTGCGGTAGATAAAAAGGAGATCGTCCGTTATCATGCAAGCTCAGGGACAACGGGAAAGCCTACTGTAGTAGGATATACGAGAAATGATCTTGAGATGTGGCTCAACAATGTGGCGAGGATCGCGTGCATGGGCGGAGCGTCGTCGGAGGATGTGGCACAGATCTCATTCGGATACGGGACATTTACCGGGGCGCTGGGGCTCCACGGCGGTCTGGAGAAGATCGGAGCTTCCGTCATACCGATGTCGTCCGGCAACACGAACAAGCAGATCATGTTCCTTCAGGATATGGGAGTGACTCTCCTGGTCGCTACTCCGTCCTATGCGCTTCATCTCGGAGAAGAGATAAGGAAGAGAGGCATCGACCCGGCGAAAGACCTGAAGATCAGGATCGGTCTTTTCGGCGGCGAAGGGATGACAGAGCCGATGCGCGATGAGATGCACAAGGTCTGGGGAGAACAGTTTATCTGTACGCAGAATTACGGCATGAGCGAGCTGTGCGGCCCGGGAGTGGCGGGAGAATGCACAGAGCTGTGCGGCATGCACGTCAATGAAGACTGGTTCATCCCGGAGATCATCGATCCGGTGACGGAAGAGGTGCTCCCGCCGGGAGAGCGCGGCGAGCTGGTAGTGACCTGCCTGGGCAAAGAAGCGCTCCCGCTTATGAGATACCGCACCGGAGATATGACGAGGCTGATGTATGAACCGTGCAGATGCGGACGTACGACAGCCAGGATCGAGAACCTGTCCGGCCGTGCGGACGATATGCTTGTGATCCGCGGCGTCAATGTATTCCCGACGCAGATCGAAGAAGTGCTCCTCAAGATCGAGGAGATCGGCCCTCACTATGAGATTCTTGTAGAGCGCAGGAACCGTCTTGACGTTATGACGATCAGCGTGGAGCTTATCGACGACAGACTCCTCGACAGCTATGCGAAGCTGAGCGAACTGGAGGCAAGGATTAAGTCGGCGCTCAAGTCCCAGCTCGGACTGGCGACGCAGATACGCCTTGTGGCGCCCAATTCGCTGAAGCGGTTTGAGGGGAAGGCAAAGAGAGTAACAGATTTACGAAAGGATGGACTGTAAAATGGCAGAGAAAGTAATTATGCTGGGAAATGAAGCGATCGCCCGCGGAGCATATGAAGCCGGAGTCAAGGTTTCGTCCGCATATCCGGGCACGCCCAGCACTGAGATAAGCGAATACCTGGTGCAGTACCGGGATGATGTATACGAGGAATGGGCGCCGAACGAAAAGGTGGCGACAGAGGTGGCAGTCGGAGCAAGCCTTGCGGGAGTGCGCTCGATGGCATGTATGAAGCATGTGGGACTGAACGTGGCGGCAGACCCGCTTTACTCCGTGTCTTATATGGGAGTGAACGGCGGTCTTGTCATCGTCGTTGCAGATGACCCGGGACTTTACAGCTCGCAGAACGAGCAGGATACGAGAATGGTGGCAAGGGCCGCGCAGATCCCGGTCATCGAGCCGTCTGACAGTGCGGAGGCAAAAGATTTCTTCAAGGCAGCGTTCGAGCTGAGTGAGAAATTCGACAGGCCTTTTATCTTCCGCACGACGACAAGACTGGCGCACTCCCAGGGACTTGTAGAACTGGAAGAGCGCGTGGAGCCGGAGGACAGGCCGTATGTGAAAAATATTCAGAAAAATGTCATGATGCCGGGCAATGCGAAGATCCGGCACATCGAGATCGAGAAGCGCAACCTGGAGCTGGCAGAAGCGGCAAATACGCTGCCGATCAACCGTGTCGAGATGCATGGCACAAAGATCGGCGTTATCACGAGCGGGATTCCGTACCAGTATGTCAGAGAAGCGCTTCCGGACGCATCGGTGCTGAAACTGGGAATGGTGAATCCGCTCCCGAGAAAAATGATCGAAGAGTTTGCAGAAAAGGTAGACACACTCTATATCGTGGAAGAACTCGATCCGGTGATCGAAGAACAGGTGAAATCATGGGGGTTCAAGGCAGTCGGCAAAGAAATTCTTACCGTCCAGGGCGAATACAGCGCCAATATGCTGCGGCAGGCCATCTTGAAGCAGGAGCTCGGCCTTGAGGCTCCGGCTGCCGCTCCGGGAAGACCGCCTATCCTCTGTCCGGGATGTCCTCACAGGAGCGTGTTCTACGTGCTGAACAAGCTGAAGATGCACGCGGCAGGAGATATCGGCTGCTATACGCTGGGAGCTGTCGCGCCGCTGAGCGTGATCGACACGACGATGTGCATGGGTTCAAGTATATCAACGCTCCACGGCATGGAGAAGGCAAAGGGCAGAGAATATATCAAGGACTGGGTTGCCGTGATCGGAGACTCCACCTTCATGCACACCGGTGTCAATTCACTGATGAATATGGTTTATAACAAAGCGGCAGGCACGGTGATCATCCTGGACAATTCAACGACGGGTATGACCGGACATCAGGACCATGCCGCAACGGGAAAGACTCTTCAGGGAGACCCGACATATGCCATCAGCATTCCGGGAATCTGCCGGGCGATGGGCATCAAAAACGTATATGAGATCAATGCATTCGATATCGCTCTTCTCGAGAAGACGATCAAGGAAGAGACGGCGAAAGACGAGATTTCTGTTATCATTACGAAAACGCCCTGCGTCCTGCTCGATAAGAGAAAGAAACCGCTCTACACCGTCCATACGGACAAGTGCAGGAAATGCGGCATGTGCATGAAACCGGGATGCCCGGCGATGACAAAGAACGAGGACGGCACGATCCATATCGACGATACAATGTGCACGGGCTGCGGATTGTGTGAGACACTGTGTAAATTCGATGCGATAGAACTTGTAAAGGCGGGTGAATAAGAGATGGCAGTAAAGAATATTATGATCGTCGGCGTAGGCGGGCAGGGAACCCTGCTCACCAGCCGCATCCTCGGCGGGCTGGCTCTGGCGGGAGGATATGACGTAAAGCTTTCCGAAGTGCACGGAATGGCGCAGAGAGGGGGAAGCGTCGTCACTTTCGTCCGCTATGGTGATAAAGTCGCAGAGCCTATCGTAGAGGAAGGACAGGCGGATGTCATCATTGCATTTGAACGACTGGAGGCGCTCAGATATGCTCATTTTCTGAAGAAAGACGGCGTGCTCATCGTCAATGACTGGAGGATCGATCCTATGCCGGTCGTCATCGGGAACGCCCGCTATCCGGAAAATATTCTGGAGGAACTGGAGAAGAAGCATAAGGTATACAGAGTAGATGCGACGGAAGAATCGAAGAAGCTTGGAAACCCGAAAGTGTTCAATCTGATTGTCCTCGGGCTCGCCGCGCAGCATATGGATTTTACAAAAGAGCAGTGGTATGATGTCATTGAGAGGACCGTACCGCCGAAGACGATTGAGATCAATAAGAAAGCATTTGACACAGGATACAGTATTGTGTGAGATCCCCGGACAGATTTCGAGGAGAGTGAATTTTGAAGAGAAAGGCAGGTGAGAGGTGCATTGATCAGGCAGATATCGGTTTTTGTGGAGAACCAGCCGGGAAGTATGATGAGAGTGACTTCCGTATTGACGGAAGCGCATGTCAATATCCGGGCAATCTCAACCTTCGACACACCGGAATTCAGCATTATGCGGCTTGTTGTAGACGAGCCGGAGCTGGCTAAGGAAAGCCTTACGGGGAAAGGGTTTGTGACCCGTATAAGCGATGTGATCGGAGTAGAGCTCAAGGATGAAAAAGGAAATCTGAACCAGATGCTGAAGATACTTGCGGATGGACAGATCAACGTGAACTATATCTATTCCTTTGTGATCCGGGAGGAAAAAGCTCCTGTGATGATCTTCCATACAGACGATTTTGAGAAGGCAGCTCAGGTTTTAAGGTCAGCAGATGTAAAACTGATCGAAGAGGCAGAATTATAACTGCTTTTGAAAAAGAGAGAAACAGTTAGTTAGAAGGAGACAAAAAAATGGCGGCAGTATCATTGGAAAACTGGGTCGAGAGGATAAGAGACCCGAAAATTGAGTGCATGAGCAGGGACGAGATGTCTGCCCTGCAGAGCAGACGACTTATCGACGTAGTAAACAGAGTTTATAATAATGTGGAATTTTACCGCAGAAAAATGCAGGATATCGGTATTGAGCCCGGCGATATCAAGTCGATCGAGGACATCAGCAAGCTTCCTTTTACAACGAAAGAGGATCTGAAAAACAATTATCCGTTCGGGCTTCTTGCTATTCCCATGAAGGATGTTGCGCGCGTGCAGGGAACTTCCGGTACGACAGGAAAGCTGACGATTGCCCCTTATTCACAGAAGGATGTAGAGGTGTGGGGAGAATGTGTTGCGAGAGGACTTGTGATGGCGGGACTTTCCGCAGAAGATATTATCCATGTCTGCTACGGATACGGACTGTTCACCGGGGGCATTGGGCTGGATTACGGCGCCAGGGCGCTCGGAGCGACCGCGATCCCGATGTCTGCGGGGAATACGAAGCGGCAGATGATGTGTATGGAGGATCTCGGAGCTACGGCATTTGCGTGCACCCCTTCCTATGCGCTGTATCTTGCCGAATCTCTTCAGGAGGCAGGCGTGGCAGACAGGCTGAAGCTGAAAGCGGGAATCCACGGCGCTGAGCCGTGGACGGAAGAGATGAGGAAGAAGATCGAAGGCATCCTTCACATCAACTGTTTTGACATTTACGGACTCTGTGAAGTGACCGGGCCGGGTGTGGCTCAGGACTGCATTCATCACGCGGGTCTCCACGTTCACGAAGATTATTTCTATCCTGAGGTACTCAATCCGGCGACACAGGAAAAGTGTGCCGACGGCGAGACGGGAGAGCTTGTGTTTACTACGCTTGCCAAGGAGGCAATGCCTCTGATCCGTTACCGCACAAAGGATCTGACGAGCATTGACCACAGCACCTGCGAGTGCGGAAGAACACTTCCGAGGATATCCAAGTTCAAGGGAAGAACGGACGACATGAAGGTTATCCGCGGCGTCAATGTATTCCCGACACAGGTTGAGACGGCGCTCCTTGGCATGGGCGGAGCGGTGGCACCGCATTATATGATGATCGTTGACAGAGAGGACAATCTGGATGTCCTGACGGTTATGGTAGAGGTAGACGAGAGTATGTTCTCTGATGAGATCAGAAAACTTGACGCGCTCAGGAACAAGATCGCGGCTGTGCTTAAGACAGCGCTCGGAGTATCGGTAAGAGTGAAGCTGGTAGAGCCGAAATCAATCCAGAGAAGCGAAGGGAAAGCAGTCCGTGTCATCGACAACAGGAATCTGTAGAAGGGAGGAGAATAGTAATGGGAATCACGATTCAGCAGTTATCGGTATTTCTTGAGAACCGCGAGGGACGACTGGACGAGGTCCTTTCCGTACTTGCGGGAAATGATATCAACATTGTGGCACTGAGCCTTGCGGACACAACAGAATACGGGATGCTCAGGATGATCGTATCAGATCCGAATAAAGGAAAAGCCGTATTGAAAGACAATGGGATTACGGCAATGCTCACGGATGTTGTGGCGCTCCGCGTACCGCACGAGACAGGGTCGCTGAGCAGGGCGATGCATCAGATTGTGGAGGGCGACGTCAACATAGAGTATATGTATGCTTTTGCAAATGGAGATGACGCCTCGGCAGTCCTGAAGACGGATGATCCCGCCAGGGTTGCAGATATCCTGAAAGGCAGCGGATTTGACGTTTGGGAAGCCTCAGAAGCTTACGTATCGAACATAAAAAAACAGTAAATAGTGAAAAAACACCGCCGGACGGCTCAGAGTCATCCGGCGGTGTTCTTTTAATCTCATTTCTCTGTATTGCTTTTTAATATTAAATGCCTGATTGATTTATATATTAAAAGGTACATTAAAAAATCTGATTAAAGTTTTACTACATTCGTTGCCTGTGGTCCTTTTGCGCCTTCTGTCACTTCAAATTCGACAGCCTGGCCTTCTTCCAGGGATTTGAACCCGTCCATCACAAGACCTGAATAGTGAACGAAGATATCGTTGCCTTCAGAGTCAGAGATGAATCCGTATCCCTTCTGGTTGTTAAACCATTTTACTGTACCTGTCATTGTGTCAACCTCCATAAAGATATAAGTTCTGTATCGGCATAGAATCTTGTACCGATACTGTGACAGTGTAGCATGTTTAACAATAAAAGTCAATGAATTTGTCATGCGTTTCGTAGATATATACAAAAAATGTCGAAAGCTTGTATTTGCCCGGCAAAATGCTAAAATGATAGAGAAAGTACGGAATCCCGGCACTGATATCGGGAGAAGAACCGGGATGCAGGAAAATCATACTTTTAAAGGAGGAAGACAAAATGGCATCAATATATAAAAGTGTAGCAGAGCTGATCGGGCGAACCCCGCTGCTGGAGATTACAAATATTGAGAGGGAGAAGGAACTCAAGGCAAAGATCCTTGTCAAACTGGAATATTTTAACCCGGCAGGAAGCGTAAAGGACCGGGCGGCCCTGCGTATGATCGAGGAGGCGGAACGCGCCGGAAAGATCGGTCCCGGAGCTGTGATCATTGAGCCTACAAGCGGTAATACCGGGATCGGCCTCGCCGCTGTGGCGGCGTCGAGAGGGTATCAAGCAGTGTTTGTGATGCCCGAGACAATGAGCATCGAGAGGAGGAAGCTTCTTCTCGGGTACGGTGCAAAGATTGTACTCACAGACGGTAAAAAAGGGATGGCCGGCGCGATTGAGAAAGCCGCGGAACTTGAGAAGACGACGGAAAATGCCGTCGTGCTTGGCCAGTTTGTGAATGCGGCGAACCCGGCGGCCCACTACAGCACCACGGGTCCTGAAATATGGGAGGATACTGAAGGAAGGATCGACATTTTTGTGGCGGGAGTAGGCACAGGTGGAACGATAACCGGAACAGGCTCTTTCCTGAAGGAACAGAACCCGGATATCAAGGTTGTTGCGGTGGAACCGTACCATTCCCGGGTCCTCTCAGGAGGCGAGCCGGGAGCCCACGGCCTTCAGGGAATCGGGGCGGGATTTGTCCCGGACGTCCTGGATACGGAAATCTATGACGAAATCTGCACCGTGACTGAAGATGAGGCATATGGGGCGGCGAGGCTTCTGGCTCACAGAGAGGGCATCCTGACGGGCATTTCCTCGGGTGCCGCCCTCCACGCAGCGCTCGTTGAAGCATCGAAGGAGGAAAACGCAGGAAAGGTAATCACTGTACTCCTCCCGGACACCGGCGAGAGGTATCTCTCCACACCGCTGTTTGACTGAAAAACAGGCTGCTGTTCACGCACAAAAACGGTGAAAGTGAATTGAAAATTTATACAATGTGTTATATACTAAAAAAAGAATCACAAAAAAGTCAAAGGAGGAAACATGACTATGAAAGAATTTAAATATGTGATCACTGATCCGGAGGGAATCCACGCAAGACCGGCAGGAATCCTTGTTAAGCAGGCGGCAGGATATGAGTCGGCTGTAAAGATTGCAAAGGGCGAGAAGAGCGCGGATGCAAAAAGGATCTTCGGCGTTATGGGACTGGGAGTAAAGACTGGAGAAGAAGTTACTGTGACAGCAGATGGAGCAGATGAAGACAAGGCAATCGCTGAGTTAGAAGCTTTCTTCAAGGAGAATTTATAAATTATGATTACAATAAGCGGTAAAAGTGTATTCGGCGGAGTGTCCATTGGAAAGCTTCTGTTTTATAAGAGAAACGAGAAAGTGATCAAGAGGACACATGTCGATAATGTTGATGAAGAAATGGTCCGCTTCCAGAATGCAAAGAATACTGCTGTGGAACAGCTGAAGGGGCTGTATGAAAAAGCCCTTGAGGATGTCGGAGAAGCGAATGCAATGATTTTTGAGATTCATCAGATGATGCTTGAGGATCTGGATTATCTGGAATCGATTGAGAATATCATCCGTACTCAGGAAGTGAATGCGGAATTTGCAGTTGCCACTACAGCGGACAATTTTTCTCAGATGTTTGCGTCGATGGACGATGCATATATGCAGGGGCGGGCGGCGGACGTGAAGGATGTATCCGAGCGCGTCCTCGATATTCTGTGCGGAACCGGCGGAGGAATGAAAGAGATGTCTGAGCCGTGTATCATTGCGGCAGACGATCTTGCGCCGAGCGAGACGGTGCAGCTGGATAAGAGCAAAGTGCTTGGATTTGCAACAATGTACGGATCATCCAATTCCCATACTGCGATTCTGGCGCGGACGATGAACATTCCGGCGGTTATCGGACTTGGAGAGGCGCTCTCCCAGGAATATGACGGCAAGAATGCTGTTATCGATGGGTTTACCGGTACTCTTTATATTGACCCGGATGAAAAGACACTGGCAGAGATGCAGGAAAAGCGCGCCAGGGACCTTGAGCAGAAGGCTCTTCTCGAGCAGCTCAAAGGCAAGGAGAATGTCACAAAAAGCGGGCAGAAGATTAATATCTATGCAAATATAGGCAATGTTTCAGATGTGGGCGCAGTCCTCAAGAATGACGCGGGCGGCATCGGCCTATTCCGGAGTGAATTTTTATACCTTGAAAACACGGATTTCCCGACAGAAGAACAGCAGTTTGCAGTATATAAGCAGGTCGCTGAGAATATGGCAGGGAAAAAGGTCATTATCAGGACGCTTGATATCGGCGCTGACAAGCAGGTGGATTATTTCGGACTGGATAAGGAAGAGAATCCGGCGCTTGGCTACAGGGCGATCCGCATCTGCCTTACAAGACCCGAGATATTCAAGACACAGCTGCGCGCCCTTTACCGTGCGGCGATGTACGGCAATATCTCGATCATGTTCCCGATGATTATCTCTGTTGATGAGATCCACAGGATCAAAGCAATCATCGCAGAAGTGAAAGGCGAACTGAAGAATGAAGGCATTCCATACAAAGAGGACGTAGAACTTGGCGTGATGATCGAGACTCCGGCATCTGTCATGATCAGCAGGGATCTGGCAAAGGAAGTTGATTTCTTCAGCGTGGGAACGAATGACCTGACTCAGTATACGCTGGCGATCGACCGTCAGAATGCTAAGCTGGACGAGTTCTACAACCCGCATCATCCGGCGATCCTTTCCATGATCAGGATGGCGGCGGAGAATGCTCATGCAGAGGGCGCCTGGATTGGTATCTGCGGCGAGCTCGGCGCTGATCTTGAGCTGACGGAAGAATTTCTTAAGATGGGGCTGGATGAGCTGTCCGTATCGCCGTCAATGGTGCTTCCGCTGAGGAAAAAGATCAGAGAGTGCGAATAAAAAGAACTGCGAGGTTCATTTCATAGCTTGTTTTATAATGCCGTCACCGGATAAAACCGGTGGCGGTTTTATAATGCGATTTTTTCTTAAAGCAGTTGAAAAAACCGAACGTATGTGCTAATATTGAAAAAAGAACAAACGTTCGAAAACGGGAGGAGTGAGCAGAGATGAATGGGAAGATACAGCTGGGGATGAGTTTATATGATAAGCTGAGTATCCTTTCAGATGCGGCAAAGTACGATGTGTCGTGTACCTCGAGCGGGGTGGAAAGAAAGGGAGACGGCACAGGGATGGGAAGCTGCAGCAGGTCAGGGATATGCCACAGTTTTTCGGCGGACGGCAGATGCATCTCTCTGCTGAAGATACTTTTTACAAACGAGTGTATATATGACTGCAAGTACTGTGTCAACCGTTCGTCGAACGACGTAGTGCGGACGTCGTTTACTCCGGATGAAGTATGTACGCTCACGATGGAATTTTATCGAAGAAATTATATCGAGGGACTGTTCCTCAGTTCCGGTATCCTGAAAAGCCCGGATTATACAATGGAACTGCTCTATGCCACTTTGTATAAGCTGAGGCATGTCTGCAATTTTCAGGGATACATTCATGTGAAGGCAATACCGGGCGCAGATCAGAGGCTGATTCAGCTTACGGGATTTCTGGCAGACCGCATGAGCGTCAACATAGAACTGCCGACGGCAGAAGGACTGAGACTTCTTGCTCCGCATAAGTCCAGAAAGAATATACTGGCGCCGATGAGGTTTGTGCAGGAGAAGACGGCGGAAAACAGGCAGGAGCTTGCGCTGTATAAACAGGCGCCGCGTTTTGTCCCGGCAGGCCAGAGCACACAGATGATTATAGGTGCAACTCCGGAGACGGATTATCAGATTCTGAATACGGCAGAAGCACTTTACAGCAGATTTGATCTGAAAAGAGTTTTTTACTCGGCGTTTATCCCTGTGAATACGGACAGGAATCTTGCTGTACCGGAAGGAGGAAGGCCGCCGCTTCTGCGGGA
>CALWQS010000004.1 GCA_944383745.1 uncultured Mediterraneibacter sp.
CTATCCGGGTGATTCCTTCCAATTTAAAGGGAATTTTCAGATCTTTCACTATCTTTCCATAAACCCGGAAGAAGAAATCGAACAAATTCCCCGTCCAGTCGCCCGAGCTGGACTGCAGCCTGTCCGTCCAGCGGATCGTCGGGTCGAGAACTTCCCGGTAGTCAAGAAAATACTCAGGAAATTCATATAATATCTTATACTCTTCTCCAAACATAAGAAGCCCGGCAGCCGTAGGACGCAGAACATGATCTCCTGCAGACATCCTCGCGGCGCCTATTCTCTCCAAATACTCTTCATCACTCAGCCGTTCCCACACATGCTCTCTCCGATACGCCATATGCCTGTTGCGATATGCATGCACGGTCTCTGAATTGAGCACGTCAAGAGGCATATCCTGTAAAATTTTCATATCTGCAGTTTCTTCCGGCTGATCCCGGAGCATCGCAAGCACCTCGCTGCGGTCGCAGTGATAATCTCCCTCCCAGTTTCTGCGGAAGGTGCCGCTGAACATATCCCCATTTATATATACCGGCTTCTGTTCACGCTTTGCCTTCGGGACATGGATAACCATTATGACACCGCTGTTTTCTTCAAATATCTCCACGTCATCGTCCGTCAGCAGATTTATGGAGACCTTATTTTTATTGTTAATTGTATCCCATAAGTCTTTACGCAGTTTTGCCGCATTGTCCAACCCGGTCATGTACCAGCTGCCGTCTTTATTTTCCTTTACTCCAAGAATAATGACTCCGCCATAGCAGTTAGCAAAAGCCGAATAAGATTCCCACAGGGACAACGGAAGCCCGCCTTTCGCCTTTTTGACTTCGCGCCGGTTATCTTCACGGTAAGAGTCAAATTGAGATATATCAAAATTCACAGACATCACCTCTCTCCATACACAATTAACAAATCACATTTCTGTCAGTTCTTCCGTCAGATCACGGGTAATGCCAGTCCTGTTTTCAAGCATCAGATCCCATATATCCAGACGTATTTCCCATAGAAATACCCCCTTCTGTCTATCATTATGCATTCATAATCATAGCACAGAAAGGGGTGTAAGTCGATAAAGCATTCTCTCAGTTCCAAGAGCCTTTCAGTTGTTCACTTTATGGTGAGATACGAAGCTCTCCCGGTCGATCGCCCGAAATTCGTACCCCAGATTTTTATAATACTCGATTACTCTCGGAAGCGCCTCTACCGTAGTGTCCTTTGTCGCCGCATCATGGAACAGTATCATCACATGCTGATATTGATCCGTTGTCGAGTTCTGTACGATCTCGTCCGCACTGCAGACTGATCCGTCACCGCTGCTCACGTTCCAGTCATAGTACTGATATCCCTTCTCCTGGACAATCCTCGTCAGCTCAGTCATAATACCCAAAGTATATTTTGCCGAGACTGTATTCGACGCTCCGCCGGGGAAACGAATAAAACACGGCACATAGCCGATCTGTTCCTTTGCGACTTCGCCGATCTGTTCCAGATCATCGAAATACGCTTCAACAGAAGAATATACTGTCGCATAGTCATGGCTGTACGTATGTAACCCTATCGTATGCCCCGCCTCATAAGCTTTCTTAATCAGCGGGCGGCAGTCCTCGTGCCCTCCTGTTATGAAAAAAGTTGCCTTCGCCCCATACTGTTCCAGGATATCCAGAATCGGCTGCGTATTTTTGGAAGGTCCGTCATCGAACGTAAGATAGACAACCTTCTCTTCATCCTGCGGTTCTGTTGTCCCGATAGGAACGCCCGGCTGGATTTTAAAAGATTCCTTTCTTGCCTCTTCCTCCTCAGCCTTCGCTTCTTCCTCTTCTTTCTTCTGTTCTTCCGCCGCAGCCAGCTGCTCTGCTTTGAGCTGCTCCTTTTTCGCCTCTTCCTTTGCTTCCCTGCTGTTCACGACCATGCAGAATATCGTAGCAGTGATCACAAAAAACACCAAGCCGCAGAGAATCATCGGATAGATATTCCACCTTGTTTTTCTCCCCTTGTTATCGTGCATCTTTTATCTCCTCATTTGTACCCCTGATTATTGCAGTATAATGTATTATTATAAAAGTTAAATTTTAAAAAAGATGCTCTGTTTTTTTAAATATTATTAAGTTTTCGTAATATATTATTTATTTTTCACAACAATTTCTGCCTGGGCAAAATATTCCGGAAGATGGAAGCTCGGTATGTCCGACCTGATCGGCGAATACGAGGCGTAGTGCTCGATCTCTTTCGTCTCCGATATTTTATAGAAATTGCAGAAAAATGTACTCCCCTCTTTAAGCCCCACATGACCGTACAGCTTTTCCAGAATATCCAGAGGCAGTCTCAGGCTGATGGACCATCTGTCCTCTTCAATCTCAACGCCGCGCTGCAGTTTCCTGCGCTCTTCTTCCGTAAAATAAGACCTGTACACCCTCTGGCTTCCATATCCCGCCAGCAAAGCGCCGTTGGCATTCATCTCCAGATTGATATAGATATTCTGTTCCTCTCTTTCTTTCTGCTGCGCCGGCTCAAACATAAAAAACGCCTCCATCGCGCTGTCTCTGTACACCGGACTCTGATCCTTATCATAAGTGCGGAGCGGATCCTTCTCCATGCAGATCATTTTCAAATAAAAACCGTCCCCCGGCACAAAACCGAGATAACCGTAAGTCTTAGGTATCTTCTCTGTCCCCCACAGCAGACAGCCGACTTCAAAGGGCTCCAGACTCTCAAGTTCATTTGCGTTATTGATGATCCCAACCTTCATGGCAGTCATCTCCCTTCTATTATAATAACTGTTTCATTCAGTTTACCATGAATTTCCCGGGACATCAACTTGCGAAAACCGCTTCCGTCCATTAAAAAAATCCCTCTTCGGACACTCCTTTCCAAAAAGTCCGAAGAGGGATTCTGTATTACTTCTTTATTCTTCTTTTAGAAGAGATGATACCGAACAACCAGTGCCGCAAACACGATCGAAACCATGGACAGCAGCTTGATCAGAATATTGATGGACGGTCCTGACGTATCTTTAAACGGATCTCCTACCGTATCGCCCACAACCGCGGCCTTATGGCACTCGCTGCCTTTTCCGCCGTGTGCTCCGCCCTCAATATATTTCTTCGCATTGTCCCATGCGCCGCCCGAGTTAGCCATAAAGATTGCCATCAAAAAGCCGGTCGCCGTGGAACCTGTGAGAAGTCCGATCACACCGTTGTATCCCAGGATCAGGCCTGTCACAACAGGTGTAATAATCGCCAGCAGCGTCGGAAGGACCATCTCGCGAAGGCTCGCCTTTGTACAAATATCAACGCATGTCTCGTAATCCGCATCCGCTTTCCCCTGCATCAGTCCTTTGATCTCTCTGAACTGACGTCTCACTTCAACAACGATGCTCTGTGCCGCACGTCCTACAGAATCCATCGTCAGAGCCGCGAATACGAACGGCAGGCATGACCCGATAAAGATACCTACAAGGACAGTCGGGTTCATAACGCTCATGTCAAGCGCCACAGAATCGCCGCCGACTTCCTGTACCTTCTCTACGTAGGAAGCGATGAGAGCCAGAGCCGTAAGCGCTGCAGATCCGATCGCAAATCCTTTTCCTGTAGCAGCCGTTGTGTTTCCAAGAGAATCCAGCGCGTCTGTACGCTTTCTCACCTCCGCATCGAGGCCTGCCATCTCTGCGATACCGCCCGCATTGTCCGCAATCGGTCCGTATGCGTCGGTTGCCAGTGTGATTCCAAGTGTGGAAAGCATTCCTACTGCTGCCAGGGCGATTCCGTAGAGACCTCTTGTCGTCTCGATAAAGCCGCCGGACAGACTGTATGCCGCCATAACGCAGATCGCGATAATAATGATCGGCACTGCCGTAGAAAGCATTCCGAGTCCCAGTCCGCCTATGATGATCGTCGCAGAACCAGTCTCTGATTTTCCAGCCAGCTTTTGTGTCGGCTTATATGTATCAGATGTAAAATACTCGGTGAAAAATCCGATCAAAACACCGGCAAGCAGTCCTGCCAGGATCGCAAAGTAAAATCCGATAAAATCTTTTCCAAGAATAAACCAGACAAGCGGGAATGACACCACTGCAATGATCAGCGCGCTGGTGTTCGTTCCTCTTCTGAGCGCCTTCAAAAGGGTGCTCTGATCTGTACTCTCGCCTGTCTTAACAAGGAGCGAACCAAGGATGGATGCCAGTACCCCGACCGCTGCAAGCACCATCGGGATCGCAACCGCATTCACACGGTCCACCGCTTCAATCTTGTTGAATGCAATAACGCCGAGCGAGCACGCAGACAAAATAGATCCTACATATGATTCATAGAGGTCTGCTCCCATTCCCGCGACGTCTCCTACATTGTCGCCCACGTTATCCGCGATAACAGCCGGGTTTCTCGGGTCATCCTCCGGGATTCCCGCCTCGACCTTACCTACGAGGTCAGCACCCACATCTGCCGCTTTCGTATAGATACCGCCTCCGACACGGGCAAACAGCGCCATCGAAGACGCGCCCATTCCAAAGGTAAGCATCGTACTCGTAATATCCTCAAGCGGAAGCTTGAAGACAAGACGAAGCAGCAGATACCAGATTGAGATATCCAGAAGTCCCAGTCCTACAACCGTAAAGCCCATGACCGAACCTGCCGAAAACGCCACGTTCAAGCCCTTATTCAAGCTCTTCTGACAGGCAGCAGCAGTTCTGGCATTCGCACGTGTCGCGATCTGCATTCCCACAAAACCGGAAAGCCCTGAGAAAAATCCTCCGGTAACGAACGCAAACGGAACGTACGGTGTCAGGAAATCTGTAACCGCCATAACAAGAAGGATCACGAACATAATCGCAAAGAATCCGATCAGGATCTTGTACTGGCGTCTCAAATACGCCATTGCCCCCTGATGGATCGATCCTGAAATCTTCTTCATCCTGTCGTTTCCTTCCGGAAAGCGGAGAACTTTCTGTGCCCTGCTCGCCACAAACAGGAGTGCGATAATGGAGCCGCATAGTGTCAGTAGTGCCAATTCATTATCCATTTTTATCTCTCCTCCATTCTGTTTCCGAGTGCTCTCAGGAACACTCATTTAAAATTTATGAATACGTGAATCATTATAACACCTTTATAAAAAATTTAGTAGATTTTTCTTATTTATTTTTAATTTTCATATACTGTTTATGCATTTTTTATCCAAAAACGGGCTGACACATCAGTCAGCCCGTCATTTTGCACATTTTTATTTTTAAAACTCAAATACTGCAACGCCATACGGCGGAAGCGGATATGCGAACGAATATTTCTTCCCGTCGCACTCCTGCCTTACCGGCTTATAGAGCAGCGGTCTTGCTTCTCCTGTTCCCCCGTACTGTACGTCGTCGCTGTTCAGAATCAGCCTGCACTGTTTTCTTCTCGGAACGCCGACTCTGTAATCGCGGCGTTCCATCGGCGTAAAGTTCAGTACGAACAACAGATTCTTCTTATTGTCCTTGGAATGTCTGATAAAGCTGTAAATACTGCGGAAGCAGTCGTCCGCATTGACCCACTCAAATCCCGCGGGATCATTGTCCAGTTCAAACATCGCCTTGTTCTTCTTATAGAGATGAAGCAGGTCTCTGTACCAGTTCTGGATCGCCTGATGCTCCGGCTCCGCCAGCAGATACCAGTCGAGCTCGCGCTCCTCGCTCCACTCACGGAGCTGGGCAAACTCCTGTCCCATGAAAAGCAGCTTCTTGCCCGGATGCCCCATCATAAATGCGTAGCCTGCCTTTAAGTTCGCATATTTGTCAAAGCCGAGCCCGGGCATCTTATTGATCATAGAGCACTTCAGATGCACAACCTCGTCATGCGAGAGAACAAGAATATAATTCTCGCTGTATGCATATGAGCTGGCAAACGTCATCATATTATGGGCATTCTTTCTGAAATACGGGTCAAGCTTCATATATTCCGTAAAATCATGCATCCAGCCCATATTCCACTTCAGGCTGAATCCCAGCCCGCCGTCCTCCGGCGCCCCTGTCACCTTCGGCCATGCCGTAGACTCCTCCGCAATCATCACAGCGCCCTTATTCCTGCCGAGCACTACTGAGTTCAGATGCTTAAAGAACTCGATCGCCTCGAGGTTCTCATTCCCGCCGTATTTATTCGCCACCCACTGTCCATCCTGTTTGCCATAATCCAGGTAGAGCATGGATGCGACAGCGTCTACTCTGAGCCCGTCCACATGATAGTGCTCGATCCAGAACAGCGCGTTCGCGATCAGGAAGTTCCTCACCTCCGCCTTTCCGTAATCAAAAATCTTGGTTCCCCAGTCCGGATGCTCCCCTTTTCTCGGATCCGCATACTCGAATGTAGGCGTTCCGTCAAAATCAGCAAGGCCATGCGCATCCCTCGGGAAATGCGCCGGCACCCAGTCAAGGATGACGCCGATCTTGTTGCGGTGCAGATAGTTTATCATATACGCAAAGTCTTCCGGCGTCCCGTACCTGGAAGTGGGCGCATAGTATCCTGTCACCTGGTATCCCCAGGAGCCGTCGAACGGATGCTCCGCGATCCCCATAAGCTCGACATGAGTATATCCCATATCCTTGACATATTTTGTGACTGCCTCCGCAAACTCGCGGTACGTATAAAATCCTTCTTCTTCCTCTCCGGGATGCCTCATCCAGGAGCCTATATGGACTTCGTAGATCGACATCGGATTCGTTTTGTTGTCCCATGTCTTCCGATTTTCCATCCACGCGTCATCGGTCCACTTCAGGTGAGAGATATCCGCAACCCTTGACGCAGTCCCCGGCCTGAGCTCAGCATAGTTTGCAAACGGATCTGCTTTGAAAATCCGCTTGCCCTGCTGCGTCTCGATACAGAACTTATAGAGATCTCCCACGTCTACGCCGGGGACAAAGCATGTATAGATACCTAACGGCTCCTGCCTCTCCATATAGTTCGCTTCAAAATCCCATTCATTAAAGTCACCGACAACGGCAACCCTGCGCGCATGCGGCGCCCAAACTGCAAAATAAACTCCGGATACTCCGTCCACAGTCACCTTATGAGCACCCAGCTTTTCATAAATTTCATAATGGTTGCCCTGACCAAAGAGATACTGGTCAAGTTCACCGATTTCATATGGCTGTACCTTCTCTGTTGTGCCTTTTTTCTTTCCCATAAAGCCCACCTCGCCGCTCGATTTTTTATCACCGTCTTCTCCTGTATAAATCCGGCAGAAACTGCCGGATTTTTCAGGCTATATTCATAAAACGGCCTCATATTTTTATATAAGCCTATTATACTTGAAAGATTCGGAAAAGGAAAGAGAAAAGCAGTCCGGAAAGCAAAAATAGACAGCCTTTTTCAAGACTGTCTATTTTCATTGCTCGCTAAATATTAAAATCCTTCTCCGATAACAGAATCCTGTCAGATTCATCTGTATTTTTGCCAAATACTCTTCTCACCAGCTTCTTCGCTGAAGCTCTCTGTGAGTGCTGTATCGCCTCATCCATGATCTCCTTCACTTCAGCTACCGTCACAGCGTGATCCTCTCTCTGCAGAGAATCGATACGGCTGTACAGGGCAAGGATTCCCATCTCATCGATACGGTATCCGTTCTCCTGCGCATAGGTCTGTCCGAACGTCACGAGTTCATCGTTGATAAAGATCGGCACCTCCAGCCGAGACGTAAACTTCCTTCTGAACTCCCTGTTCGAGGAAAGGAGACGGTCGAGCGGTTTTCTCTGTTCCTCCAGGACGATCAGAAGCTCTCCTGTGTCCTTCTCCATCGCTTTATTCAGACGGGCAACGGTCTTCTCGTTCATCTTGCCCGCCTTCTCAATGATCAGTGCGCCGCCGTAAAGCTTGTCAAAGATATCACCGATTTTCTTTTTATTCAGCGCCTCTCCGGTCACGATCGCGACCTTGCCCTGCCGGATATTGCGCTGCTTCTGAATCGCTTTCACCACGTCGACGGCAAGAACTGTCTTGCCATTTCCTTTATTTCCGATAATGAGCAGGTTTCCGGTCCTTGATGTGCCCCTGCGGTTCGTACAGTTCTTATCCTGCTCAAGGACATCTACAAGCTGCTCGCTCATTCCGCGCACAGGCACAAAGTAGGAGAACAGCTTCTTCTGTTCCTCCGTCAGGCCCGCCCGCGTTCCGATTCCGCTCTGCGTCTCCAGATCGTAACGCCCGTGCACTACAAATCCCGTGTCCCCCAGGGACAGCGCGTCTGATATCTCGTCAAGCGGCAGCGGAGAGGTCTTTCCTGTAGCGATCATCTTCGCCGTCTCTTTTCGGCTCAGCGGAGTCGTCGCTGACAGAATATTCATCTCATCATCATCGTCATCCGGAATCTCTCTGTCATCCGGTTCTGCGCTGTGCTCGGGATTCACTCTGAACTCTTCTTCAAAATCCGGCGTCTCTCCGTCATACTCTCCATCAGCCTCTGATCCGCTTTCTGCATAATCAGCGGAGTCGTATTCCTCTTCGTCATACTCCCCGTAAGCATTCTCTTCTTCGTAGATGCTGTCCGGCTCATCATAGTCGTCATCCCAGTAGTCTTCCGTCTCATCCGCATCAAGCTCGTCATCGATTCTGAGTTCCTCCGCCACTTTTCCCATATTTTCATGCGGCTCATCGCTCGTCTTCTTCGGTTTCACCGGTTTCGGCTCTTCCGGCGGTATAACTCCTTCTATTTCGTCGATCATCCGCTGGATATCCGGCGGAAGAATCGGCTCCGTTGTTTTCTTTTCTTCCATATTCTCCCCTTCTGCTAAATCTTCACGGTCCGCTTCCGGAATCTCTTCCTCTGCTTCATCCGTTTCTTCTTGATCCCCCTCCAATTCACCTTCTGCAGGCTCAAGCTCTTCTGCGCCGTAATCCTCGAGTTCTTCCATCTCCTCTGACTCGGCTGCGTCCAGCTCTTCTGCCTCGGCTGGCTCGTCTTCTTCCAGCTCTTCTGCCCCGGCTGATTCGTCTTTTTCCGGCTCTTCTGCCCCGGCTGATTCGTCTTCTTCCGGCTCTTCTGCCCCGGCTGGCTCATTCTCTTCCGGCTCTTCTGCCTCGGCAAACTCAGCCTCTTCTATTATATCCTCCGCGTCCTCAATCTCTATTGACTCCGCATCCTCCGCAGACAGTATCTCTGATTCTTCCATCTGTTCTCCCCAGTCAGAGAGAATATCAGCGAAGCTCATCTGTCCCTCTATCTGGTCAGCGTCCTCCTCCGGCAGATCATCATCCGCCATCTCTTCTGCATCAGCTTCCTCAAGAAATTCTTCCGCTTCTGTCAGGTCAAGGCTCTCATCCGCAAGCTCTATCTCCATATCCTCATCCTCTTCAGCGGTTTCGTCCCCAATGATTTCAGCGTCCTCTTCAGCACCCGGTGCTTCTGCCTCCGCCTCCGCAGCCTCTTCTGCTTCCGGTGCGGTCTCCTCCGCGCCGGCTGACGCAGAAACGCTTTCCTGCATCGCCTTCTCTTCCGCGATCTGATTGACCATCTCAAGATCCACTACAGATTCGATCTCATCGATCGCCTCTTCCAGATCTTCCATATCCGGTTCCGGCTCTTCCTCCGGCATCTCTGCGGCGTCCGCCTGTTCCTCTTCTTCCTCCTCGATCATCCCGGGCGTTATCTCTGTGATATCAGATTCCAGCTTAGGCCCGAGCAGTTTTTTCAGGGCCTCGTCGAGAGGCATCGTATCACCGATCTTCTTACCGCCTGCCTTCTCGTCTGCCGCCTGCTCTGCCTCATCGTGTACAGGCTCCTCATCTGTGCTCTCCACTGCCTCTTCTGTGCTTTCGGCCCCTGGCTCGCCCTGAGCTTCCTGCTGCTCTGCATACGTCTCCAGGTCGGGAATTTCTTCCGTCTCTGCTGCTGTTATCCTGCCGTTCTTCTTGTCATATTTTTCCTGCTGGGACGGGGTCAGCGGCTTATACTGCATCTTCAGCTCCATCGCCTTATAGACATACTGCCCTTCGCTGAACCAGAGGATAAGGTCGTCACATTCCTCCAGACATTCTGCAGTCATGCCTGCTTCCTGATACAGCTTTGCAAGCTCATAAGCCCACTCTTCAATATACTCCGCTTTCTTGAACTCTTCCAGCGCCTCGATCTGCTGCTCCACCGGCGCTCTCTGCGCACGCAGAATCTGGTATCTCAAGATATATTGGTTCGGATCCTTGGGTGCGATCTGCATAAAATCATCGTAATAATCGATAGCCTCGTCTACATTTCCCGTCTTAATCGCAAGCGAACACAGACGATAGAGCACCTTACGGCTGCCTTCCGCGCGGTGATAGGCGATTCTGAGGACACGATAGCTCTTCTGATACTCTCCATTTTTTTCATAAATATCGCCGACATTCATCAGCATGGTCACATTGCGCACCCGTTTCCAATCAATCTCATCCGCTGTCTCGGCCGCCTTGTCGTATGCGCCGTCTTCCATAAGTTCAAGCATCTGCTCTGTCTTTAACTTATATTCGTACTTATCCACCGTACTCACCTCATCGAAAAATAATATCTTTCTTCTCACACTTTCTTTTTTTCAAGATTCGCGAATTTTGACGCGGGATTCAAGTCAGCTCCAGCTGACAAAACACCTTTCCGCAAAAGCCAATATTCTTTCAATAGTTTACCATATGAGACCCGTAATGTCAAAAAAATGCATCCTCAATTGACATTGACGATGCATTTTATGATTTATTTAATTTTCTCATTATTTTAATTTTATAATTAAATCGGAGGCATTTCTTCGATTCACGTTCCTGTGAGACCTCTGCTGTCTGTTATTTCCTCGGCGGTCGATTTACTAAGACTTGCTTATTAAGACGCGCCTGCTAAATCTGCCCTCCTTCAATAACAAATTGAGGTTCATAACAAAATCCGCTTTTCACTTCCGTTCCAGTTCCGGTACTATTTTATACGTTTAAAGAATCTGTCAAGTTATTCTTCCTATAACCCTTCAGCTGAAGCAGTACTGTTAAACAATATTCCAACCGCTTACTAAATTATTTCTTCTATAACTAATAATTCTTTACTATAAAATAATATTCTACTCCATGTTTCTTTACACATCTTTCGAAATTCTGTTATATGTGGTAACTGTATTCAATATATCTGTAAATGTTTAAATCATTTGATTTTCATCCGGGTTCCGATCTCTCCGATTGTACTTTTTTCATTCTGATTATTTCCGGATTATTCATCTTATGCAGAGCAAAGGTCTCTTTCTTCACAGGAACTAACATTTACCGTACCACTGACATATTGATGATTAACTGAAATTACGCTGTCCATGGGACTTACCTCCTGCTTGCTTGTATTTTTAACCTAATCGAACAACTGATTTCTCACTGTTCTTTTAGATAAATATCCGATTGAGATATTTTTGTATCTCTTTGGGATGGTTTTATAATATCACTCGAATTTTGATTTGTCAACACATTTTATATATTTTATTTTAAATAAATTTATTATTATCTTTGTTTTGTTCGAATTTTCTGATAATTATGTTTTTGCATTGTAGTCTGAAAATATCTAATATACTATATTTAGGCGTCGAAAAAATTATTTACAGATTATTCTGATAAAACATTCTCCCGCCGAAACTGAAAACGGCGGGTTCCCATCAAAACTGGTTCCCGCCGTTTTACTGGCTTTCCGCCGCGAACTTTAGATTCTCACAGACCTCTCTTTTTCCCTGCGAGGGCAGCAGCGCTTGATGAAATAGCAAGCAGAAGCAGCGGTATGGCACACCCGCATACACTATTGTCCCCCGTCTTTACTGCGGTGCTGCCGTCTTCTTTCTCCGCAGGTCCGGAGTTTTCTGTATCCGCAGTCACAAAATACGGACCGCCTTTCCATGTAAAGACTGCCTTTCCATTTTCTGTGACGATTCCCGCCCGAAGTACATATCCGGCTGTATCGACCGAATATACTGTACTGCCGATGGCGGCAGATATCAGCGTGATTTCTGCTTCCCCGGCGCTGATATATTTCCCTTCGGCATCTTCAAACCAGATGGCCCATACTTCGTGAATCACAGCGCCTTCTCCGACGCAGCCTCTAAGCCACTCCCATACTTCTGTCTCTGTCACGGGAATCTTCAGCAGCCGGAGCACCGCCGCACCGTTCGGGGCTCCAGTCACGTTAACTGTACTTCCATCTGAAAGCTCTGCCTGCGCCTCACCGTGAATAACGGGTATCGTTTCTCCGTAAGAGCCGCCCTCGGCATATCTTGCATACACATCAATCTCCGCCCTGCCGCCGGGTCCCTCCTTTTCAGCGGCACACACATCCTGAATTCCAGTTAATAGCAGCACTGCTGCCAAAATGACTGATGCAATCCTCTTCATTTTCTCCATCCGCCGGCATACTTTACTTACTCAGTGTCACTGTGATCTCTCCGACAACAGCGCTTTCTTCTGATTCCGGCAGCTCTCCCGCAATGTTCAGGGCTGCGGATCCTTTCGGAGCCCCGCCAACCTCCGTGCCGACCGCTGTTTCCAGAGAAATCTCAGATGCGTCAAATGTGCCCTGGACATTTTCATATCCTTCTGCTGAAGTATAGGTCAGTTCCGCCGCGACCGCTGTGTTGGAATGGTTTGTCACAGTCACCACATTCGCGCCGTCTGAATAAGTCCAGCGCCCAGTCTCTTCCGCGCCGACGTATCCGTGAGTCTCAGGATTCCATGTTCCCTGTGCAGGCGAGGTATAAGTAAATTCCATGCTGCCCCAGGTGACATCAACACTGTATATAATGTCTGATGAACTGCCCTGCACATACGTCGCAGTAACCTCTTTTGTTCCGTTGTTTACTTCCTCCGCAAAGACCGTTGTCCCCATAGCCGCCGTCAGCATAAGCGCTGCGGCCAAAACTGCTTTTTTCCTCATTTTTCTTTCCTCCTGTTCTGCTTATTCAATTGTAACCGTGATGGCGCCGATTTTGGCAAATTCTGTATTTTTTTCATCCAGCGCCCCCTCAAGAAGAAGAGTCGCCTGATCTTTCAGCTCACCGTCGTCCAATTCTCTGTTTTCGGCTGACGGAAGTGCAAAAGACATTTTGTCAAAGCTTCCGCTGATTTCCGCAAAGTCCTCCAGTGAATCATATACAAATGACGCCGTCACCTGCGTGTTGGAATGATTCGTCACCGCAACCGTATTTCCCTCAGCCGTCCAGCCGGCATCCGTATTATCCGAATACGTATGGCTTTCCGGATCCCAGTCCAGCGTTCCGGACTCGCTGTAGGTAAACTGCATAGCGCCCCAGGACACATCCACACTGTAGACTTCCGGCGTTACAGCCGAGCTCTCATATCTCGCCTCTACATCGATACTCTGATTTCCCTGCGCAAGATCTGCGTTTCCTCCTGCTGCCAGCGCTGTGGTCCCTCCTGCCGTCAGAACCATGGAGACAGCCAAAAGAAAACTTCCTGTTTTTCTCATGTTCTTTCCTCCTTGTAAAATGTTTTATGTTCGCGCCTTTCGGCGGATACATCACTTAGAAACTGTAATCTGAATCGGAATCTCCGTATTGACTACCGCCTTTTCCCCGGACTCGGGGTCATAGTAGAGCACGTTGAAGCCGCCCTCATAGGTTCCTTCCGTCAGCTGTTCTTCCGCGCCGTCCAGCAGCTCCAGGGAATCCACCTGTTTCCCCGGCTTAAGCGTGCCGCTCTGGACAATCACGTTGTCCCGGATCACAATCTGCACAACCATATCCTGATTGGATTTCCCCGGATTTGCAAAATGAAGCGCTGCTCTCCTTTCTCCAAGGTCAACCGACACATTCCGGGAGTAGGTGATGCTCACACTCCCGCCGCCCTCCGGGCTTGTCAGCTTTTCTCCGCTGTCATCCGGAATATCCTCTGCGTACGGCTCTTCCTCCCGGGGCGCGTAGTCCGGAGAGAGAACCACCTCCGGTTTTCTGAAGTAGAGCGCCCATACAATCACTGCGATCGCCGCAGCAGCGGCCACAATAAACAAAATCAACAGCATTCTGGTTATGTTCCTCTTCGCCTTTTGTTCTTCCATTCTAGCTACCTCCAAGTGTGACGCTGACATTCCCTATCACAGTCTGTTCTTCCAGGCTTTCCGACGGCGCTCCGTCCAGTATAAGATGAACCGTCTGTTCTTCTCCCCCTGCCACAGTGACAGGGCCTGTCACCGGATCATCCGCGGCTGTGAAGCTTCCACTGATATCCGCGCGCTCTGTCGTATAGGTAAAAGATGTTTCCACCGCCGCGTCTCCGGTGTTCTTTACCGTGACACAGCCGCTGCCGTTGTCCGTCCATCCGCCGCCTTCATAGCGGTGCTCCGCCGGATTCCAGATTCCATCCGTATAGACATAATCCATATTCCCCCATGTGATCTCTACGCTGGATTCCGGCAGTTCTTCCTCAGGAGCATAGGAAATCACAATATCAGAATAATATGTAAGCTGATTGTCTTCCTTTGCGTCAGTCTGGATCAGCAGGCGGAACGGAAGCGTGACAGATCCCGCCTCTGTCAGAGTCTCATCGATGGGGACTACGACCTGCAGGAGATCCTTCTGCGATCGGTCCATTGTGCCTGTCCATTTCATGTAAAGGTGCCGGACAAGATCCCGCCCCGGCTGATAAGACGTATAGTTGGACAACACGCTGTCGTTGTCTGTGACAAGAGTGGTGCACTGTGAGTTCTGAAGCGTGTTTCCCACATTGTAGATATCAATCTGGAATCCTCGGATCCCTGCTTTTGTCTCATCATAGTCCGTCAGCCTGACCGTCAGGGTCACCTCCCCGCCGATGGGCGCGGGAGACGGCTCCACCAGGATCTCAAAACCATATTCATCTCCCGCCCGGACTGTCTGCGGCATGGCTGTCAGGACGGCCGCCAGTATAACCAGCAGCGCCGCCGCTTTTTTTATATAAGTTTTCATGCGCATCCTCCCTGTTTCATGGCTGATCTGTACTTTCCGTTACCTGGCTGACGATTTCCGCCAGGTCGAACAGCTCCGGCTCTGAACGATAAATGTCCGCAAGACCCGCCTCCAGGGACGCCCCTGTAAGGGTCTTTTCCCCTTTGATGTGGTCTGTGATTTCAAAAGTATCGAACATGTTCACCTCTGCGTCCCCGTTGACATCCCCGGTAATTACGATCTGATAGTTTCTGCCGCCGCTTGAAAACCCGGTTCCGGTGGCTGCCTGTGTCTCTCCGGGTTCGGCGAATACCGCCTGTATCCCCCGGCTGCCGAAGAATTCCTCCGCCTCACGAATGCTCGTCCCTTCCGGGAATGCATACACATATCCGTTCAGCGCGTAGGCGTCTGTATAGACATACTGAGTACATCCGCAGTGAACGCAGACGCGCTTCTTTACGCCGGAAGAAGTCAGGTCCGGGCTCTCCGTCTCATAATACGGTGAAAACTCATGGCTGTCGCAGAGTTCCATTTCCTGCATATCGATGATCTCACCGCAGACGTCGCAGTACTTGACTCTCAGCCCCGATTCCTGACCGGAAGGCTCTGCTGCAGTCACCCAGTCTTCACTGCCGCACTCATGGGCTTCCACAACTTCAATCGGACAGCGCTTCACTGTTCCGTCGTCTGCCTCGATGCAGAGGACGCCGCCCGAACCGCTCTCAGCCGTAACCGACAGGATGCCCGAACCGGTAAAATGAAGGACTCCATCGACAGCTTCTGCCGAGTCATTATTGACAGACAGCTTAAATTCTGACGCCCCCGCCCGCGCCGCCGGCTGTTCTACCCACGCCTTAAAGCCGGTTCCTGCTGTTGCGGATACATTGTATTCCTTCGTCCCGCCCTCCGGTATCTTCACTGTTTCTTCCCCGGTCTCTTCCGGATTCTCCGCCGGAGTTTTTCCGAGGAACTGGGCGATGCGCGGCGCGTCCAGGGCATCCCCGGCATAGGCCTCCAGCACCTCCATCACATACTGAGGGATGCTGCTGATACTATAATATTCTCTTCCTGTCGGCTCCACCACGATCGTGCTCGGGATCACTGTCGTTGACTCCTCCACTGTGGCGACGTAAGAATCAGTCAGGATGAACTGCATAGGCATCAGTTCAATTGCGGCGGCGATCGCAGCGTAAGGATTCCGGAGATCCTCCTGTGCCGCTTTCTGCACCGCGCGTATCCTGCTGTTCAGAGCAGACAGCTCCTTCTCGCTGTACTCTTTAAGGCTCCCCGGATTCTCCGCTATCGCCTGCAGTTCATCCCACAGCCCCGAAGTTTTCATCTGGCCTGCCGTTATCGCCGCCGCTGCGCTCGGCTCCGGTCCGCACAGGCTGAGAATCTCCTGCAAGCCGGATGCAGTCTGCCCTGCAAGCTCCGCTTTTCCGGCGTCTGCCGATGAGGAATCTTCCCGAAGCGCTTCTGCCTCCGTATACACGGCCTCTGCCAGCTTCTGCAGCTCATCCCCGGTCTCCGCCTCTCTGGCAAACGCCCGGAAAGCCTCCAGGAACCCGGCAATGCCGGGGTTATATTCCACGACATTGGCAAGCTGGTACTCCATCAGCCTGGATTGGAACATAATGTTTGTCGTAACCTCTATATTGATAATTTCACCCGGACGAAATTCCTCAACCGTTATTTCTCCGGTTCCTCCGGTAACCGGATATTCCTCCGTCTCTACCGTACCGTCCGAATAAGTCGTGACCCGCAGCTGCTGCACGTCTGTTATCCTGTGGCTCACATTATACAGCGTTTTGTCCGACACATTCTCCAGCTCGATCCGCACCGTATAGTCTTCCTGATAATACGCCGTATCCGGGACATGGTAGGTCAGATGCATGGCGCTTCCCGCGTAAACCTTAATCGGATCTTTTGCCTCATAGAGATATTCAAACGTATCGCCGAAGGGCTGCATAGTTCCGCGAAGCGCAGCCGCTATACTGTAAGTGCCCTCTGCATCTCCTCTCACATACCAATGGACGGATCTGCTCTCCCCGTGCCCGACCGTGCCGATCTCCTGCACAAGGGACTGCTCCTCCCCTGACATTGCCGCCAGGGAAAGCCCCTCCGGGAGCGTCAGTTCTGCCTCGGCGTCCTCCACGGTATCTGTCATGGAGGTGTTGATTACCATCAGCTCCACATCGTACATTTCCTTCAGCCAATGAACCTCGCCCCGGATAATCAGAAAGAACCTCTCGCTGACCGGGTAGACGGACACGGTTTCACCTTCATCGGTCGTATACCGGATGCCGACCCTTTCACCGCTTTCTTCCTCTATCATTTTGTCGGAGAGATTGATCTCGCCGCCTTCCGTCAGCTTTGCGCCCCCGATCATTCGGGGATCTCCCTCCTGGTCGATATAGTACGCAAGGCTTAACAGCTCGGTGTTCGGCGTGAACTCCAGGACAAGCTCATATTTATACAGATGCTGGTTTCCCGGGTCGTTGACGTCGACGCCCGCTTCCACCATTTCTTCATAGGTCATTTCAGATGCCGTCAGCTTTCCCTGCACAAGATCATTCCGGCTGATTCCGATCTGCGGGATCTTGTTCTGTCCGGGAAGCACAGTGATTGAGAGATTGCGGATCTGGTAGCCGTCGGCATACACAGCGAGCTTTACATCGCCCACTGGAAGAACCTGATCCAGCTTTCCCTCCGCATCTGCGGCAAGCTCCGCCTCTCCTTCTTCCGTCGAGACGAAGATGCCGGCGTTCGGGACCGGCTCCAGTGTGACCGCGTCCGTCACCTGGAAATGAGCGAGTCCATACCCGCTGTCCTCGGTATAATCCACCTCAATCCTGTCCGTGATAATCTCTTCTTCCGTCCCGCATCTTGTGCATTCTCTGACCTTTCTCCCATCGGAGAAAATAGTCGCCTCGCTCTCTACTCTCCACTCACTCCAGCTGTGTCCCAGCGGCTCCAGCTGTTCCCTGTAATGATAACCGCAGACCGAGCAGGTCAGTTCCTGCGTCCCGCCGGAGATACAGCTCGGCCTCTGAATCGTCTCCGCCGTAAAGCTGTGCTCATGGTCGTCAAGCAGGCGGTAGTCATAGCCCTCTTCCTCACAGAGCTGATGCATCGCCGTGCCGGAATAACAATAGATAATCAGGCTGTCACAATCGGAAAAGCAGAGTTCCCCCGCCTCTTCGACACTGGCGGGAACTGTGACTGCCGAAAGCCCGCTGCAGTCCCTGAACGCCTGCTGCCCGATGCGTTCCAGCCCCTCAGGGAGTTCCGCCGCGGCAAGCGATGTACAGCCGTAAAACGCAGAATCATCGATCACCTTCACGGTATCAGGAAGGCAGATCTCCGTAAGCAGAGTATTCCCGCGGAAGCTCCCTTCTCCGATCTCTGTCAGCGTCGACGGGAAGGTCACCTCCGTAAGCTCCGCGGAAGAAAACGCGTTATCCGGGATCCGTTCCACCCCCTCCGGGATGTCGATCCGCTTCAGCAACGTACAGCCCTGAAAAATACTCCACCCTGCCGAGCTCCAGCCTGCCGGATAACGGAACTCCTCAAGGCCGCTGCAATTCCGAAAAGCATTTGATCCGATCTGCTCTATGCTGTCCGGAAGATCAATCTTTTTCAGTCCGACACAGCTATAAAAGGCGTCCTCCCCAATCCCTGTCACTCCCTCTGAGATCTCCACCTGATTCAGAGACGTACAGCCCTCAAATGTACTGCCTGGTATCGTCCCGATGGTTCCCGGCACACGGACGGAGAGCAGACCCGTACAGTCCTCAAACGCATGGTAGCCCAAGTTCTCAAGACCGGATGGAAGCTCTGCGGATTCCAGGCTGGTGCAGCCGCTGAACGCTCCCTGCTCCAGCGTCCTCAGAGACTCCGGGAAGCTCGCGCTCTTTAATCTGGTACAGTTGGAAAAAGCGGATCTTCCGATAGTCTCCAGCCCCTCGGGAAGATGAACGGAGAGCAGCCCGCTTTCCGCGAACGCCCTTTCTCCGATCGTCCTGACGGTATCCGGCAGCACGACATTCACCAGCTGCCCTGCGGAAGAAAATGCATTGGCCGGGATCTCGGCGACGCCCTCGGGCACACGGATCTCCGTCAGGCTGCTGCATCTGGAAAAAATATAACCACCCGCCGTCTTCCAGTTCATCGGATAGTCGAACTCCGCCAGGCTGCTGCAGCCGGAAAATGCACTGCCGCCGATGGAGGTGACGCTGTCCGGAAGCTCCAGGACGGTAAGGCTGGCGCAATTGGAAAACGCGGACGAGCCGACCGCCGTAACTCCTTCTGGGATGGTCACGTTTACAAGGGCTTCACAGCTGCTGAATAATCCGCTCGCTATCTCCGTAAGCGCCTCCGGCAGGATGATTTCTGTCAGGCTGATGCAGTCGTAAAAGGCGCTGTCTCCAATAGAGGTCAGGCTCTGGGGAAGGACAATCTCTCTCAGCTTCTCACAGCAGTAAAACGCTCTGCCGCCTATCGTCTCCAGTGTGTCCGGCAGCACGACATTCACCATCTGCCCTGCGTAAGAAAATGCATTGGCCGGAAGCTCGGTGACGCCCTCAGGCACACAGATCTCCGTCAGGCTGCTGCAGCCGGAAAAAATATACATTCCCGCTGTCTTCCAGCTCATCGGATAGTCGAACTCCGCCAGGCTGCTGCAGCCGGAAAAGGCGCTCTGCCCGATACTCTCCACAGAGTCCGGGATCTCCAGGGCGGCAAGGGCGCTGCACCCGGAGAAAGCGCTCTGTCCGATCGTCTTCACCGTGTCCGGCAGAGATATGCTCTCCATTTTCCCCCATGAAAACGCGCTTCTCCCTATGCTCTCCACGGTATAGCCATCCAGCGTTTCCGGGATGACAATCTCCGTTTCGTTTCCGGTATACCCTGTCACCTGACAGGATTTCGTCTCCTCATCCGTCACTTCATATTCAAATTCCCCGGATACACTCTGCACACTGATTTCCGTTTCGGCAGCCCCGGCTGCACGCGCCGGAATCCCCTGCAGGGCGGCCGCTGCCGTCAGGGTGCAGGACAATATGAATGCTATCGCCTTTCTCATATCTCATTCCACCTTCCTGTGATAATTCTCCGGTCAGTTCGTAACGTACCTGTATCATGCGATAATATTATAGAATTACGCTCTTCAGAATGGTTCCTATATTTCATAGGACAGCAATTGGGGACGTAGTAAAATTCAATTTCACTACGTCCCCAATTGCAGTTCACTGTGTCCCTTTTTGCAGTTTGCCCTGTCCCTTTTTGCACTTTATCCCAGCTTTGACCTGACATGAACGAGCATCTGTGTTTTTCTTATTTCGCCGGTATGCTTATCTTCTATGGTAACGGTAATCGTGGCCTGTCCCTGACGGTTGGCATAGATCCTGCCCTTCTCATCTACTGTCGCCACATCCGGATTGTCGCTCTCCCACGTAACCTCAAGAAGCGGATCCAGATACCCTGCCTCTGCATCTACGATCAGCTTTCCTCCGTAAATATCCTGGAAATCCCGGACATAATTCTTATTCTGTTCCGAGAGCAGGTTCCACTGCCAGTTTTCTTCGTCAAAATAAAGTATGTGGCTGCCCTCAAGCTCCGTTATCTCATGGGAAATGCCTTCCCCGTCGACCAGCGTACAATCTTTGATGTCCAGCACCACGGAGGTCTCTGTATAATTGTAGTTTGCAAAGATTACTCCGATATACTCCAGAGGAAATTCATTTTTATCCTGAAGCGGAAGTTCCATATGGATTGCATTGTCCGGAGTGTAGAAAAAATCATAGGTCAGGTCGGCGAACTGCCAGCCTCTTTTATCGCCTTCCCCGTTATAAATCGTAAAAATGCCGTATGTCTCGAACACCTCTGACAGATCTCTGGGATGGGAATAGTCTTTCAGATTGACTCTCACCGACATAGAGCTCTGAACGGGCATCGTCATAATATTGTTTTCCAGCGGATGGCGGATATTTTTCTCTGTCAGGACAACCGAGTCGTCCGTCTCCAGCGGGAACTGTGTCAGATCAAGCTCTGTGTGCTCCATCGACTGCCCCTCCGGTTTGAGCATTTTCTCCAGCAGAATCCCCGTCCCGGTTCCGGCCAAAAGAAAAATCAGGCAGGCCAGGGCTGTCACGGCCCTTCTGGTCTTTTTCCTTCTCGCGTCCTGCTCTGCCCTGGGATTTATAATGGGTTCTCTGTCTGCTCCGCTCAGAATATTCAGCAGGCGGTCGAGATCGGACTGGATCTCTCCAATCTCCTGATATCTTTTCTTCGGCTGAATCTCAAGCCCCTTTTTCAGAATCTGATTCACCTGCAGCGCCGTCCGCTCTTTCTCATGGAGAAGAAGGCGGGAATAAGGCGATATAAGCTCGCTTCCGTAAACCAGCTCCATATCCGGAAGCTTCTCCCCTGAAAGGAGCTCATACCAGACCGCACAGACGGAATAGATATCAGACCATGGTCCAAATTCACCGCGCCTTTGAAGCACTGTCTCTGGCGCCATATATCCTGCCTTTCCGACATAGTAATTGTCATACTGCCAATCGCTGTTCTGCGAATACACACTATTAAAATCCAGCAGAATAATATCCGTAGACAGCTTCCCGTCTTCAGCCTCCAGCACAAAAATATTGTCCGGGCTGATATCGAGGTGCAAAAGCTTCTGCTGATGAAACGCTGACAGGGCAAGCAGCAGATTTTTCAGGAACTGTACCGTATGTGTCACTGTGGGGAACGTAATATCCTCTTCCAGCAGTTCCGCAAGCACTCTGCCCTTCCTCGATGTCAGCACCGTATAGAGTGTGTTATTCGCCTCAAATGAATCCAGATTGTCGGCAATTCTTCCGCTTCCGTTCTCTGCAATGGTAAGATGCGCGTGATTGCCCGCAAGAAAGCTTTCTCTGTGCGGTCGCAGAAATTCTTCCGCCGACGGGTCGATCACCAGGCTGCCGTCCGCCGCTCTTGTGATTCTTCCCATTTCATCAAGCGGATAAAGTTCCTTGATTAAAATCACATGCCGATGGCCCGGCATCAGGCTGTCCTGGTAAAACGCCTGGTAGACAATCGAATTTGACCCTGCGCTGATATATTTATCAATGATATAAATACGGTGTCTCCCAATAAGTCTGAACCCTTCCGGCAGGCTCTGCCGGTATTCTTCCATCAATCTGTCCTCCATAGCCCTTCCTCCCTGCTCACATTTTGCCGGTTTCATCCGCCGGATTAATATACGCCATGCTGCCCTTAAAAACCTGCCACAGGAACCGCTCCATCCGGCGGCTCATGCTGTCGTCTTCATTTTTTATTCTGAGTGACTGCAGGATCAGAAAGTCAAACGGATTATGGGGATCCAGAAGCGCCATGCCGCACTCCGAAAGCATGAGATTGATCCTTCTGCAGTGCTCGCCGGCGTAATTTTCTTCCTGAATCCCGGGATCCATTCCTTCTGTGGCAAAGTACAGCAAAAGCAGCGTTTTCCGATTTACATCTGCCTTGCCGGAATACATTTCTTCCATTGTTTTCGCCGAGGGCCAGTGCTTCTTGATCTCCTTCTGCAGTCTGGAATAACTCCTGCTTTTTCTCTCATACGGGATACCCATCCGGAGATATTGGTCTGTGACCTGCTTCAAGCTGTATCTCTTCTCTCCGGGAACAATTCCGATCTCTTCATTTCCGCTCCCGCCCTCTATCAGCTGGGACATCATCAGCGAGAATTTTGCATATGCCGTGTTATGCCTGACTCCCAGCGATCTTCTGTATTTTTCAAGAAACCGGATCAGTTCATCCTCGCTCTGCACGCTTTTAAATTCATCTCTGACCGATATTGTCAAATACCGTTCCTCCTGCGGCAGATTCCGGGCGGACAGCTGCTCCTGCCTCTCTCCCGGATCCCTTCTCTCTTCCAGCCTCCGTATCAGTTCCTGCGCCTTGGGATAATCATAACTCTTCCGCAGGCAGAAGGCATAGATCATCTCCCGCGGGTTCCGGTAATGAATCCCGCTCTCAGCGGTAGAACACAGGACTTTGTCCGCGCTCTCTTCATCCAGGCCCATGGCAAAGCAGATCTGAAACAGAGTTTCCCTGTTGACCGGCCGGTTTACATCATTCAGCCAGTTTCTGATCTTCCGAGCCGTCCCTTTCGTGTCTTCTCCCCGCATTCCTTTATATTCTGTCAATTTCTCCGACAGCAGCATCTGCAGGGGGATTTTTCCGCTGTAATTTTCATGCAGCAGCCTGGAAAAGCTCCACATTTCCACCCTCTGGTTAAGGAATCTCACAATCTGTTCTTCCGTCATATTCATGATACTCTTTCCTCTCTGTCAAGGCTTTCTCCGTCCGGATCCTGCTTTTGCAGCGTATCCTTCAGCTGCAGTCACGGAAAAAACTTTTCTCCGGCAGTCTTCCCGGTCTGGTATATTGATCGAAGAATAGCCCATCTAAAATTGCCTTATTTGATTTATGATAAATTTTATCCACTCGGGAGTGAAACGCTATGAGCAATCAAAAAATCCGTGTTTTAGCGCTGTTCCACAGCCGTGAATTTGAGTCAGAGATTACTGCAGTTATGGATAAGTCGCCAGAATTTCTTTTTTCATGCAAATGTGCCGGCTCTCTGGACATTATTGAATCCGCGGCAGCTGACGAGCCGGATGTTCTTCTTCTGGAATCCTGTTTTTCGGACGATACAAGCTCAACAATCCGGATCGGCAGGACGCTTCGTTTCCGGACGCGCGCCCGGCTGATTCTCATAGGGGCTTGCGCAAAGCAGCAGGATATGATCAATATCTGCCGGCAGACCTTTGCCTCAGGATATATATCAAAAAAACAGCTGTACATAATTCCAGATTTTATCAGAGATGCCTGCCGGGGAAACACGCCTCAGCAAATAATGATCCGGGAGCTTTCCTTATCACAGCTGACATCCGCAGAGCGTACCGTTCTGAATATTTTGCTCGGGAACCGCGATGAGCTGCGCTCTTCTCCAAAAACCGTGGCAAATCAGAAAACCAGCATTTTCCGCAAGCTCGGAATTAAAAATCTCAGTGAACTGCGGCATATTTTCCACAATTATTGACAGATTATCCTGCCGTTAGGTTTCCAGAACAGTATATCAATTTATTATAGCATTTTTCTGTGGTCCGGTATTCCTATATTTTATGGGAATGCCGGCAAAATCCACCCTGTTTCCACCGCCTGGTCCTGCGGCAGATAAGTCAAAAAGGGACAGGGCTGTCTGCATTTGGGGACACAGTGAACTGCAATCGGGGACGTAGTGAAATTGAATTTCACTACGTCCCCGAACGGTGGTTTCTGGTCGCGACATCCTGGAACAAAAAGTAGTCCGGCCTATGCCGCGACTGTGTGTACTCGAACTGTATTCCGTTGTCATCAAACGTCTGGCTGCTGATAACTGCCATGCAGTTGTAATCTTTCAGGTCGATATACGTCTCATCGACCTGCGTGACATGTTCAACCGTCAGAGTCCTCTTACTTGTAGAAATCGTAATGCCGCATACATTTTCCAGATACTCATAGACTGAACTGGCCGCGATCTCAGGCGTGAGCCCTTCCGTCAGCTCTTTCAGGAAATAATTATGATCCAGGATCAGGGGCTTTCCGTCCAGCGAACGCAGCCGCTGGATATAATAGAGCTCCGTCCCGCTCTTAAACCCGGTCCGGCGCTCAATCTTTTCATCTGCCGTGACCTCCGCGAACTGCAGCACTCTCGTAAACGGCGTCTTCTTGTTGCGGGCGGCTGATTCCTTGAACGATTCGATGCCGCCGACCGTGAAGGCCGTCTGCTCCACCGGCTGAAAAATATTTCTCACGCCCTTCCCGTGCATCGGCTGGACATATCCCTCGGCAGTCAGTTCCGCAAGTGCTCTGCGAACTGTATTCCGGGAACATCCGTACTCCTTCACAAACGCGTTCTCCGACGGGAGCATCTGCTGATATGCATAAAACTCTGTCTCTATCTTTTCTTTTAAATCCTTATAAATATGGTCATACTTTGCCTTAGGCATACCCGATCTCCCTTCTTGTTCAAACATCTGTTTTCATTATAAAAATGTCCCCAGTGAAAATCAAGTAAAATGTTATCCCTTACGCTCTTCTACAAGTTTTGAATAAAATACCGCACGTCATTTTGTCCAAAAATAACAAATCTCTCTTCCTCCCGCAAATCCCATTGACATGTTTAAACAAGTATGTTATATTCTAGTTGTTCAAACAAGTTTGGCGTTTAAAAACGACTTGAAATCTATAAGAAAAGAAAGGAAGAGAAACGATGGGAAAGTATGAAAATGATGCAAAACGTCTGTTGGATCTCATCGGCGGGAAAGAGAATATCCAGGCTGTTTCCCACTGCATGACAAGAATGCGCTTTGTTCTTGTCGACCCGAAGAAAGCGGATGAAAAGGCGATCGAGGAACTGCCGAGTGTGAAAGGCACATTCACCCAGGCTGGGCAGTATCAGGTCATCATCGGAAATGACGTCTCCGTTTTCTACAATGAATTTACCTCCTATGCCGGAATCGAAGGCGTGAGCAAGGACGCCGTCAAGGCGGCTGCAAAGACAAACCAGAATCCGCTCCAGAAGATCATGGGCACCCTGGGCGAGATCTTCGCTCCCCTGATCCCGGCCCTGATCTGCGGCGGTCTTGTCCTCGGCTTCCGCAATGTAATCGGCGAAATCAATTTTTTCAACAACAATACGCAGAGCCTGGCGGATATTTCCCAGTTCTGGGCAGGAACCTACAACTTCCTCTGGCTGATCGGCGAAGCGGTCTTCCACCTGCTGCCGGTAGGTATCGTATGGTCCATCACGAAGAAGATGGGAACCACGCAGATCCTCGGTATTATCCTCGGCCTGACGCTTGTATCCTCACAGCTCCTGAACGGCTTCAGCGTATCCTCTACGCCGGCGGATGAGATCCCGGTATGGGATTTCGGCTTCGCGCAGGTTGAGATGATCGGCTACCAGGGACAGGTCATCGCGGCGATGATGGCGGGCTTCGTCCTTGTATACCTGGAGAAATTTTTCAAGAAAATATGTCCGGAAGTCATCAGCATGATCGTGGTTCCGTTCTGCTCTCTTGTTCCGGCAGTCATCATCGCACATACGATCGTCGGACCGATCGGCTGGGCGGTCGGCGACGCCATCGGAAACGTAGTTTACGCAGGACTTACATCCAACGTCAGATTCCTGTTCGCTGCAGTATTCGGCCTGCTGTACGCACCGCTTGTCATGACCGGCCTGCACCACATGACAAACGCCATCGACTCACAGCTTCTTGCTTCACCGGCTGAGAGCACGATCCTGTGGCCGATGATCGCCCTCTCCAACATCGCGCAGGGCTCCAGCGTACTTGCAATGACCGTGCTCCAGAAAAAGAACGAACGTGCACAGCAGGTCAATGTACCGGCATGCATCTCCTGTTACTTAGGCGTAACGGAGCCGGCGCTCTTCGGCGTCAACTTAAAATATGTGTTCCCGCTCGTGTGCGGCATGATCGGTTCCTGCTGCGCGGCAATGATCTCCGTGGGCTTCGGAGTGGAAGCTCTGAGCATCGGCGTCGGCGGACTTCCGGGAATCCTTTCCATCAAGCCGGAATACTACCTGATCTTCCTCCTCGCCATGATCGTCGCAGTCGTGATCCCGTTCACACTGACCTTCATCGTAGGAAGGATCAAGCTTTCAAAAGAAAACAGATACGGCAGGGAAACCGCCCAGGCGGCAGTTTCCGAGACAGAGCCAGTTCCCGCAGCAGCTGAGGCGAAAAAAGAGAGCGCAGCGGCAGATGTAAAAGAACTGAAGTCCATCCTCGACGGAAAGGTAATGCCGATCGAAGAAGCTCCGGACGACGTATTCTCTCAGAAGATCATGGGAGACGGACTCGCGATCGAGCCTTCTAACACTGTAGTAACCGCGCCGGCAGACTGTGAGGTAAGCGTCGTGATGGCTGATACGGGCCATGCATGCGGACTTTCGCTGCCCAACGGCGCAGAGCTTCTGATCCATGTGGGCGTCGACACGGTAGACATGGGCGGAGACGGATTCAAACTCCTTGTGAAAGAAGGAGACCATGTGAAGGCAGGACAGCCATTGATCGAGTTCGATCCGGCAAAGATCAAGGCAGCCGGACATCCGTGCACGACAATGCTGATCGTCACATCTGAAGGAAATGCCGCGAACATCAAAATGCACTCAGGCATCGACGCAAAAGCCGGCGAGACGACAGTAATCTCCTGGGATTAAGCAGCCACCTCACGGGATCACAGCCGCCTCCCGGGATCGTAAACAACAGAAACTGCGCCGCATCCGGACAGCTGCATCGGCGGCCGGCGCGCGGCGCGTACAGTATCACCATTTAAACATAACGGAAAAGGCAGGTATTGAAATTATGAATAAAGATTTCAGAAAGAGCACTGTATACCAGATTTATCCGAAATCATTCTGCGACACCAACAAGGACGGCCTCGGCGACCTCCGCGGCGTCATCCAGAAGCTGGACTATATCAAAGAACTCGGTGTCGACTACATCTGGCTCACACCGTTCTTCGTCTCCCCGCAGAACGACAACGGATATGATGTGGAGGACTACTACAACATTGACCCCAGATACGGGACTATGGAAGATGTGGAAGAGCTTATCGCAGAGGGTGAGAAGCGCGGCATCGGGTTCATGTTCGATATGGTGTTCAACCATGTGTCCACCCGCCATGAGTGGTTCAGGAAAGCCATGGAGGGAAATCCCTACTATAAAGACTTCTTCATCTTCCGCAAAGGGAAAGGCGGCGGCGTCCCGCCGACCAACTGGGAGAGCAAGTTCGGCGGAAACGCGTGGGAATATGTGGAAAAATTTGACGAGTATTATCTGCATCTCTTCGATGTGACGCAGGCGGACCTGAACTGGGAAAATGAAAATCTACGCAAAGAGATCCAGAAGATCTTAAAATTCTGGATGGAGAAAGGCGTAAGAGGCTTCCGTTTCGACGTCATCAACCTGATCAGCAAGGCATGCTACGAGGATGATGAGACCGGCGACGGGCGGAAATACTACACAGACGGTCCGAAGATCCATCAGTATCTGAAGGAAATGCATGACGCCACCTTCGGCACTGACCCGGGAATCGTCACAGTGGGCGAGATGTCCAGCACGACAATGGAGAACTGCTTCCAATATGCAGGACGCGATACCGGGGAGCTGTCCATGGTATTCAGCTTCCACCACCTGAAGGTCGACTTCATGGGCAATGAGAAATGGGTTCTGGTGCCGGCAGATTTCCAGAAGTTAAAGAACATCATCTTTGACTGGCAGACTAAGATGGCAGAGCACAATGCATGGAACGCCGTGTTCTGGTGCAACCACGACCAGCCCCGCGTCGTCTCCCGTTTCGGAGATGAGGAAAAATGCTGGAAAGAATCTGCAAAGATGCTGGGGACGATCATCCACTGCCTGCGCGGCACCCCGTATGTGTACCAGGGCGAGGAGATCGGCATGACCAACACCGATTTCACGGACATTTCCCAGTTCAGGGATGTGGAGAGCCTGAATCACTACCAGATCCTTCAGGACAAAGGGCTGTCCGCTTCGGACGCTCTGCGCATCATCCAGGCCCACTCCCGCGACAACGGCCGCACGCCGATGCAGTGGGACGACTCCAAATATGCCGGATTCGCGGCAGAAGACAGCGCAGAGCCATGGATCGCGGTAAACGGAAACCACACAAAGATCAACGCTGCGGATCAGCTCAAGGACGAGGACTCCATTTTCCGCTATTACCAGAAACTCATCGCCATGAGAAAAGAGATGGACGTTATCGCATACGGCGATATCGAGCCGCTCGCACCCAAGGACCCCTGCGTCTTCGCTTACCGCAGGACCTATGAAGGACATGAACTCATCGTCGCGGCAAACTTCTACGGAAGAGAGTATACCTGGAAGGGCGCCCCGGATGTGGACGGGTATGACCGGGTAATCGGGAACTACAAGGATGCTGTCAGCGCGGAGCACGGCGTGATGCATTTAAGGCCGTATGAAGCCGCAGTGTGGTATAAATAGTCAATGACAGTCAGGAAACCTTTCTTTTAGAAATCAGCGCGCTTTCGTTTCTGGATAGATGAAGGCGCGCTGATTGATTATCTTCTGTATTCCTATTGCTTCTCTTTCTCATCTTCTATATAATATGGTTCGGCAAATATACGACAGAAAGAAGTTTTACCTATGGAATCACCATCTCAGGCAAAAAATGCAATTACCGAAGGGATCATCTGGAAGCAGCTTCTGCTCTTCTTTTTCCCGATCCTGCTGGGCACATTTTTTCAGCAGCTCTACAACACGATAGACAGCGTGATCGTCGGACAGTTCGTGGGGAAGGAGGCCCTCGCCAGTGTGGGCGGATCCTCCGCGCAGATCGTCGCCCTGGTCGTCGGCTTCTTCACCGGCCTTTCCTCCGGCGCCTCTGTCACGATCGCGCAGTTCTTCGGCGCAAGAAATGAAAAAGCGGCAAATCAGGGGCTGCACAACGCATATGCGATCGCCGCAGCGGGCGGCGTGTTCCTTACGGTCATCGGCATCCTGTGCACGCCGGCTCTGCTCAAACTCATGCGCACGCCTGCCGACACCATGCAGGATTCTATCATCTATCTGCGGATTTATTTCGCAGGGATCCTGTTCGTGCTGATCTACAATATGGGTTCCGCGATCCTCCGCGCCACGGGAGATTCGAAGCGGCCGCTGTACTATCTGATCATCTGCTGCATCATCAATATCGTGCTGGACTGCCTGTTCGTCATCGTTTTCCATATGGGAGTCATGGGCGCGGCGGTCGCCACGCTGATCGCACAGGCAGTGAGCGCCGTCCTTGTCACGCGGGATCTGATGCGGTCGCAGAATATCCTTCATCTTTCCCTCCGCGGTATTCGTTTTCACGGGACTGTGCTGAAGACACAGCTTAAGATGGGGATCCCTACAGGACTGGAATCCGTCCTGTTCTCCATCACCAATATCGCGATCATGGCCTCGATCAACACCTTTGGCACCGACACCACCGCCGCCTGGTCCGCCTACGGCAAGCTGGACGCTATTTTCTGGATGGTCAGCACCGCTTTCGGCATCTCGATCACTACGTTTGTGGGGCAGAACTACGGCGCGGGCAAGATGGACAGAGTGCGCCGGAGCACATGGGTCTGCCTTCTGATCGACCTGGCGGTATCGGGCATTCTCGTTCTGTTCCTGGTCGCGGCAAGAGAGATCCTTTTCCGCATGTTTACCGCAGACACAGATGTGATCCGGATCGGCTGCAATATGCTCATCCTCATCATCCCGTGGTACATCGTCTATGTCGTCATCGAGGTGCTCGCAGGGGCGCTGCGGGGCGTCGGGGATGTAATCGTACCGATGGTCATTACGCTGACAGGCGTCTGCCTGTTCCGCATCATCTGGCTTGCTGTAGTGATGAAGGTCTCGCCCACGATCCCGGCGATCATTTACAGCTATCCGGTAACCTGGACTGTCAGCGCGCTTGCTTTTATCGTATACTATATTCGGAAATACAGACGGAGGTGAATTGCTGTATGAAATTTTTATTTGCATCTGATTCCTTCAAAGGCTCACTGACGTCGCAGCGCACGGCTGAGCTGCTCACACAGGCTGCCGGCGAGATCTTTCCCGGATGCGTGTGCGGCAGTATCGAGATTGCCGACGGAGGAGAGGGAACCGCAGACGCTGTGCTCTCCGCTGCTGGCGGGACGAGGATCTATATGACGGCGGCAGGACCGCTCACGGAGAGAGTCCCTGTTTCCTACGTGCAGCTTGACAGCACCCGCGCTGTTATGGAGATGGCTGCCGCGTCGGGGCTTCCTCTAGTTCCTGCTGGGAAAAGGAATCCGCTGGAGACTACGACATACGGAACCGGTGAGATGATCGCAGACGCAGTTTCCAGGGGGTTCCGCGACATTTCCATCGCCATCGGCGGCTCCGCCACGAACGACGGCGGCATGGGCTGCATGCGTGCACTCGGCGTACGTTTTCTGGACGGCTCCGGCCAGGAGCTGGAAGGTCAGGGGAAAGATCTGATCCGTGTCCGCTCCATTGACCTCTCAGGAATGGATCCGCGGGTGAAGGAATGTACCTTTACCGTCATGTGCGATGTCACGAATCCCCTGTGCGGTCCGTCCGGCGCCACATATACCTTCGGGAAACAGAAGGGGGGAACCCCTGAAGTGCTGGATGAACTGGAGACCGGTATGTGCAATTACCGGGATGTTCTGCTCCGCCGTTTCGGCGTTGACATGGATACCGTTCCCGGCGCAGGCGCCGCCGGAGGGCTGGGCGCTGCCCTTATGGTATTTTTAAACGGGAAACTCAAGTCCGGAATCGAGACTGTCCTGGAGCTCGCTGAGTTTGACCGCAGGCTGGAAGGCGTCTCCCTTGTCGTAACGGGGGAAGGGACGGCAGACTGGCAGTCCGTCTCCGGGAAAGTCATGCAGGGGGTCGGGATGCACTGCCGGAAGCGCGGGATTCCGGTGGCAGCGATTGTCGGCAGTATGGGACCGGGAGCTGAAAGACTTTATGAATACGGTGTCGATTCGATTATAACTACCGTGAATGGGATCATGCCTCTGGAGGAGGCAATGGAACATGCGGAAGAACTGTATCTCGATGCCGCGAGGAGAATGTTCCGCTTGCTGCGGGCAGGACGTCAATTGGGGACGTAGTAAAATTCAATTTTACTACGTCCCCAATTGAAATTCAGTGTGTCCCAAATTGCGGTTCACTGTGTCCCAAAATGCAGTTTGCCCTGTCCCTTTTTGAACGTTTTTCCGCCGATTTTAGCAGATCTCAGCGCCTGCCGGCATGTCTTTCTCCGGTGTGACAAGCGCCAGGTTCCCTTCTGCGTCTTCCGCGCAGAGAAGCATTCCTTCGGAAACGACTCCTGCGAGCTTGGCAGGCTTCAGGTTCACAAGCACCATAACCTTCTTGCCGACCATCTCTTCCGGCGTATAGTAAGCCTTGATGCCGGATACGATCTGCTTCACCTGGCTTCCGATCTTCACCTGGGAGCAGAGCAGCTTGCGTGATTTCTTCACTTCCTCACAGGCTATGATCTCGCCCACCTGGAACTGCATCGCGCTGAACTGATCATATGTGATCTCCGGTTTTGCCTCGATGTCGATCACATTTTCCTCCACTGTCTCTTCTTCCGCCGGATGAAGTTCTTCCACCTTTTTCAGCACCTCTTCCACATCCAGTCTCTGGAACAGGATCTCCGGCTTGTCTGTCACATGCCCGTCGCCAAGCTGATCCAGAATCTTTTTGCTTGTGGACGGCATGAAGGATTCAAGAAGCCTTGCCCCCGCTGAGATTCCCTGGATCAGGTTCCAGAGGACAGTCTCCAGGCGGTCTTTCTTCGCCTCATCTTTTGCCAGAGCCCACGGCATGGTCTCATCAATATATTTATTGCAGCGTTTGAACAGATTGAAAATCTCTGTAATAGCGTCGGCCACTCTCAGACCATCCATCTTTTCTTCAACCGCCTTCGGCGTATTTTCCATCACAGCTTTCAGGTCCGCATCTACCTCTTCTGCCACACCCTTATCTGTAACAGTTCCTCCGAAATATTTGTTCGTCATAGAAACTGTACGGTTTACAAGGTTGCCCAGCGTATTAGCCAGATCGGAATTAAGCCTCTCAACCATCAGCTCCCAGGAAATGACTCCGTCGTTTTCAAAAGGCATCTCATGGAGCACAAAATAGCGGACTGCGTCCACGCCGAAGAAATCGACAAGTTCATCGGCATAGAGTACATTTCCCTTTGACTTGCTCATCTTGCCGTCTCCCTGGAGAAGCCACGGATGTCCGAACACCTGCTTCGGCAGCGGAAGTCCCAGTGCCATGAGGAAGATCGGCCAGTAAATCGTATGGAAGCGGATAATATCCTTGCCGATCAGGTGCAGATCAGCCGGCCAGTATTTTCCGAACTTCTCGGAGCTGTTCCCATCACAGTCATAGCCGATGCCGGTGATATAGTTGGTGAGTGCATCGAGCCACACGTATACAACATGCTTATCGTCAAAATCTACCGGGATTCCCCACTTGAAGGACGTCCTGGATACGCACAGATCCTGCAGGCCCGGGAGAAGGAAATTGTTCATCATCTCATTCTTGCGGGAAACCGGCTGGATGAACTCCGGATGCGTGTTGATGTGCTCGATCAGGCGGTCCGCATATTTGCTCATTTTAAAGAAATATGCCTCTTCCCGCGCCGGCTGCACCTCGCGTCCGCAGTCCGGGCACTTGCCGTCCACAAGCTGTGACTCCGTAAAGAAGGATTCGCACGGCGTACAGTACATTCCTTCGTAATACCCCTTGTAAATATCGCCCTGTTCGTACAGTTTCTTAAAAATCTTCTGCACCTGCTTCTCGTGATCCGGATCTGTCGTACGGATAAACTTATCATAGGACGTATCCATCATATCCCATATCTTCCTGATCTCTTCCGAGACATTGTCGACGAACTCCTTTGGCGTCACTCCCGCCTCTTCCGCTTTCAGTTCGATCTTCTGTCCGTGTTCGTCTGTCCCCGTCTGGAAATAGACATCATAGCCCTGGCTTCTCTTGTAGCGCGCGATCGCATCCGCCAGCACGATCTCGTATGTGTTGCCGATATGCGGCTTACCTGACGTGTAGGCGATCGCTGTTGAAATATAATACTTCGGTTTCTCTGACATACTTACCTCTCTTTCCGGGACGTAGTCAAATTCAATTCTGCTACGTCCCCAATTGCAGTTCACTGTGTCCCTAAATGAATTTTGCCCTGTCCCTTTTTGCACTGTTAAATCTCGAAAAAATCCCGCCTTCTTACAGCTTAAGAAGACGGGATTGATTCCGTGTTACCACTTCTTTTCATCCATTCCTCGCGGAAAGGACCTCAGCGAGTGCCGATCAGCACTCCTCCGCTGTAAAGGGCGGACCCGTCGCAGCCTGCTGCACCCGTGGTGCAGGTCGGTGCGCTGCTCAGAAGCCATCTTCGTCTGCCTTCCACCCGTTCCTCTCAGCACGGCCTGCCGCTCGCCCGGAGCTTTGCAGTCCTCACGGAACTTCTCTGTAGGATCTCCGACAGATTACTCTCTTCGTCGTCGCTTTTCTCGATATTTCAGATTCTTCAGGTCTGTAAAAAAGGTTAGCACAGGAGCAGGCGGATGTCAAGCACCTCAAGTGCCCCTCCCGCCTGCGATCCGCTGTCTTTGTTACATTTCGCCCCTAACCTATCTCTTCATAAAATACTCTTCATACCATACAAGGAAGGTGTAGATCGTCCAGACCTTTCTCCAGTTATCTGAATTTCCTCCCACAT
>CALWQS010000005.1 GCA_944383745.1 uncultured Mediterraneibacter sp.
ATATGATGTGCCTTTGGAAAATGCATATTTCGAGGGGTTCTATAAAGAGATGACAGATTTCGTAAGATCACTGTTTGAGTCTGCGCTCAAGACAAATCCGCATCTGGAGTTTGCTGTGATCACCGGCTGCCTGCGGATCAGCCGGGAGAGTATTTTTACAGGGCTGAATAATCTCGATATTTTTTCTGTTCTGAGTCCGGACTTTTCCGACAGCTTTGGATTCACGGAACAGGAGGTAAAGACAATCTTACAAGATTACGGCATGGATCAGAAGTTTGCTGAGGTGAAGGAGTGGTACGACGGATACAGCTTCGGTGATCATGAGATTTATAATCCATGGAGCATCATCAATTACGTGAAAGCGGCTGATCGAAAGATAAGCGCATTTCCCAAACCATATTGGTCTAACACATCGTCAAACAGTATTATAAGGGAGATGGTTGAAGCGGCTGACCCTGAGACCAGGCAGGAGATTGAAGCGCTGATGGCAGGACAGACGATTGAGAAACCGATCCATGAAGATATCACATACGCCGATATAGAGGAATCCGGCGATAACTTGTGGAATTTTCTGTTTTTTACAGGATACTTAAAGAAAACGGAAGAACATATTGAAGACGGGCTTCCATATTTCAGACTTGCGATTCCGAATACGGAGATTCGATCCATTTATCGTAATACAATATTAAAGTGGTTTGAAAAGAAAATCAGCAGAACAGATATATCACCGCTGATCTCAGCGCTGGAGAACGGGCAGCTTTAACAGGCGGCAAAATGGAAAAGACATCAGAAATCATGACGGTTTTTGATGTCTTTTTTCAGTTGAAAACCGCAAAAACTGGTGATATAGTATGTAATGGCGTGTTCTGCACTTCGGGCAGGACAAGGAGAAGAACGATACTGCAGGGCGGCGGCAGGAAGAGATTTCCTCCGCCGCGGCAGAAAAAAGGAGAATGTAAATGGCAGGTAAGAATACATACGATGCGGGGAGTATCGCGGTGCTGGAAGGGCTGGAAGCAGTCCGGAAGAGACCGGGAATGTATATCGGAAGCGTCTCTACAAAGGGCTTGAACCATCTGATCTATGAGATCGTGGACAATTCCGTGGACGAGCATCTGGCGGGATTCTGTACAGAGATCCATGTCACGCTGGAGAAGGACGGCTCTGCAACGGTCTCGGACAACGGGCGCGGTGTTCCGGTGGACATGCATCAGAAGGGAGTGTCAGCGGCGCGGCTTGTGTATACGACCCTCCACGCCGGAGGCAAGTTCGACGATTCTGCGTACAAGACGAGCGGCGGGCTCCACGGGGTGGGCTCTTCTGTTGTAAACGCGCTTTCTGCTTATATGGATGTGAAGATCAGCAGGGACGGCTATATCCACCACGACCGGTACGAGAGAGGGATTCCCGTCGTCGAGCTGGAGGACGGGCTGCTCCCGAAGATCGGGAAGACGCGGAAGACGGGCACGACGGTGAACTTCCTGCCCGACGATACGATCTTTGAGAAGACCCGCTTCCGGGCGGACGAGGTGAAGAGCCGGCTCCATGAGACCGCGTATCTGAATCCGGAGCTGACGATCATCTTTGACGACAAACGATCGGAGACGCCGGAGCATATCGTGTACCACGAGCCGGAGGGCATCATCGGATTTATCCGGGAGCTGAATCAGAAAAAGGAAGCGCTCCACGAGCCGATTTATTTCAAGGGCGAGGCGGACGGCATAGAGGTGGAGGCTGCGATCCAGTACGTCAACGAGTTCCATGAGAACGTGCTCGGCTTCTGCAACAATATCTACAATGCGGAGGGCGGCACCCATCTGACCGGATTTAAGACAACATTTACTACAGTGATGAACCAGTACGCAAGAGAGCTGGGAATCTTAAAGGACAAAGACCCCAACTTTACCGGCGCGGACATCCGGAATGGGATGACCGCGATCATCTCGATCAAGCATCCGGACCCGAGATTTGAGGGACAGACGAAGACGAAGCTGGACAACCCGGACGCTGCCAAGGCGGTCAGCAAGGTGACGGGGGATGAGATTGTCCGTTATTTTGACCGCAGCCTGGAGGTGCTCAAGACGGTGCTCTCCAGCGCGGAGAAGGCGGCGAAGATACGAAAGACTGAGGAAAAGGCGAAGACCAATCTCCTTACGAAGCAGAAATATTCCTTCGACAGCAACGGCAAGCTTGCCAACTGCGAGAGCAGAGATCCGAAGAAGTGCGAGATCTTTATCGTGGAGGGAGACTCCGCGGGAGGCTCTGCGAAGACGGCGAGAGACAGGAATTTTCAGGCGATCCTTCCGATCCGCGGAAAGATCCTGAACGTGGAGAAGGCGAGTATTGACAAGATTCTGGCAAATGCAGAGATCAAGACGATGATCAATGCCTTCGGGTGCGGATTTTCCGAAGGGTACGGCAATGACTTCGACATCTCGAAGCTCCGCTATGACAAGATCATTATCATGGCGGATGCGGACGTGGACGGCGCCCACATCTCCACGCTGCTGCTGACTCTCTTCTACCGGTTCATGCCGGAGCTGATCTACGAGGGACATGTTTACATCGCCATGCCGCCCCTCTACAAGGCGATGCCGAAAACCGGGAAGGAAGAGTACCTCTACGACGACAAAGCGCTGGAGAAGTACCGGAAGACCCACAGCGGGCCGTTTACACTCCAGCGGTACAAAGGTCTCGGCGAGATGGATGCGGAGCAGCTGTGGGAGACGACCCTTGATCCGGAGCGAAGGCTCCTCAAGCTCGTGGAGATCGAGGACGCCAGGATGGCGTCCAGCGTCACGGAGATGCTGATGGGAACGGAGGTCCCGCCGCGGAGGGCGTTTATCTATGAGAATGCCACGGAGGCGGAGCTGGACATCTGACGCAGAGACGGGAACAATACTGCTCTTATCCAACCGCCGCCCGCATGCGCGCTCCGCGCCTGGGATGCGGCGAAAAGACCTGTAAGAGAAGGAGAATATGAGAATGGACAGTGAATCACAGATCATCCGGACCGAGTATTCGGACCTGATGAAGAAATCATATATCGATTACGCCATGAGCGTGATCATCGCCAGGGCGCTCCCGGACGTGCGGGACGGGCTGAAGCCGGTGCAGAGGCGCACCCTCTATGATATGTATGAGCTGGGCATCCGCTATGACAGGCCGTACAGGAAATGCGCCCGTATCGTGGGAGACACGATGGGTAAATACCACCCCCACGGAGACAGCTCCATCTATGAGGCACTGGTCGTCATGGCGCAGGATTTTAAGAAAGGACAGGTCCTCGTGGACGGGCACGGCAACTTCGGCTCCATCGAGGGAGACGGGGCGGCGGCTATGCGTTACACGGAGGCAAGGCTCACGAAGTTCACCCAGGAGGTGTGCCTGGCGGACCTGGACAAGAATGTCATCGACTTCGGGCCGAACTTTGACGAGACGGAGAAAGAGCCTCTGGTGCTTCCCATGCGTGTCCCGAACCTGCTGGTGAACGGGGCGGAAGGGATCGCGGTCGGAATGGCGACCAGCATCCCCACCCACAATCTGGGCGAGGTGATCGACGCGGTCAAGGCGTACATGAAGAACAGCGCGGTCAGCACAAGGCAGCTGATGAAATACATCAAGGGGCCGGACTTCCCTACCGGCGGCATCGTGGTCAACAAGGACGACCTGCTGAATATCTACGAAACCGGGCAGGGCAAGATCAAGATCAGGGGAAAAGTAGAAGTGGAGGAACTCAAGGGCGGGAAGAAGCAGCTCGTCATCACGGAGATCCCCTACACCATGATCGGCGCCGGCATCGGCAAGTTCCTAAACGATGTGGCGGGTCTTGTGGAGTCGAAGAAGACAACGGACATCGCGGATATCTCAAACCAGTCCTCCAAAGAGGGAATCCGCATTGTGCTTGAGCTGAAAAAGGGAGCCGATGTGGAGAACCTAAAGAACATGCTCTACAAGAAGACCCGCCTGGAGGATACCTTCGGAGTCAACATGCTGGCGGTGGCGGACGGAAGGCCCGAGACGCTGCGCTTAAAGCAGATTATCGAGCACCACGTAGACTTTCAGTTTGAGCTGGCGACGCGGAAATACACCACGCTGCTCGAGAAGGAACGGGAGAAGAGCGAGGTGCAGGAAGGATTGATCAAGGCCTGCGACGTGATTGACCTGATCATAGAGATCTTAAGAGGAAGCAAGTCTGTGAAGGATGCAAAGGCGTGCCTGATCAATGGAATCACAGACAATATCACCTTCAAGTCCCCGCGCTCGAAGAAGATGGCGGCGCTCCTTCGGTTCACCGAGCGCCAGGCAACAGCAATCCTGGAGATGCGCCTGTACCGGCTGATCGGGCTGGAGATCGAGGCGCTGCGCCGGGAGCACGAGGAGACGCTGAAGAGGATCGCGCGCTATGAGGATATCCTCAATAATTATGATTCCATGGCAGGCGTGATCATAGAGGACCTGGATCGGTTCAAGAAGGAGTACGCAAGGAAGCGGCGCACTGCCATAGAGAACGCCGCAGAGGCGGTCTTTGAGGAGAAGAAGATCGAGGAGCAGGAAGTGGTCTTCCTGATGGACCGCTTCGGCTATGCCAAGACAGTGGACGTATCTGTCTATGAGAGAAATAAAGAGGCTGCGGACAGTGAGAGCCGGTATGTGGTGCACTGTATGAATACAGGAAAGCTCTGCGTCTTTACGGATGCGGGCAGGATGCATCAGGTCAGAGTCCTGGACCTTCCATACGGAAGGTTCCGCGAGAAGGGAACGCCGATCGACAATGTGAGCAACTATTCCAGCAGCGAGGAACAGATCATCGCCGTGTACGACGCGGAGCAGATGCGGTTCGCGAAGCTTCTCTTCGCCACGTCCCAGGGAATGGTCAAGCGGGTGGACGGGACGGAGTTCCAGGTGTCCAAGCGCACGATCGCCGCGACGAAGCTGCAGGAGGGAGATTCTCTGACCGTTGTGAAGGTGGTCAATGACAGCCAGAATGTGGTGCTCCAGACAAAGAACGGGTATTTCCTGAGATTCCACGCTTCGGAAGTGCCGGAGAAGAAGAAGGCGGCAGTGGGTGTGCGGGGAATCCGCCTCCAGAAGAAGGATGAGCTGGAGAACGTATATTTCTTTGAAGAGGGCACGGAGACAAAGGTGCCTTACGGGGAGAAGGAGGTCACCCTGAACCGGCTGAAGCTGGCAAAACGCGACGGAATGGGCACAAAGACAAGGTAAATTCGCAGAAAACAGAGAAAAAGTACTTGATTTCTCTGGAAAAAGGTGTTAGAGTTTCTATAGTTACATAAGGAATCCGGCAGAAGAGTGAACGAAAGTTCACTCTTCTTTGTTGCAGAGGAAAATAACGGGCAGAGCGGTTTCTTGTGCACATGAGTATAATAAGGAAAGGAAGTTTAGTGTGTCCAGAAGAGAAGAATATGAGCAGAAGACAGAGCAGCTTTTGGAGCCGGTAGTCTCCGGACTCGGTTTTGAGCTGGTGGATGTGGAATATGTGAAGGAAGGCGGCACATGGTATCTGCGGGCATATATCGACAAGCCCGGGGGGATCACCGTTGACGACTGCGAGGCGGTCAGCAGGAGATTTTCCGACATCCTTGACGAGAAAGACTATATCGAGGATTCTTATGTCTTCGAGGTCAGTTCGCCCGGCCTCGGGAGACCGCTTAAAAAGGAGAAGGATTTCGCGCGAAGCATTGGCGAGGAAGTGGAGATACGCACATACCGCGCGGTCGAAAGGCAGAAGGAGTTCGTGGGGATCCTGAAGCGTTATGACGGCGAGACCGTCACGATCGCATATGAAGATGACTCGGAGCAGACGTTTGACAGAAGTGACATTGCCCTGATACGTCTGGCACTGGATTTTTAAGAGTAGGAGGAAATGAAAAATGAACACAGAGTTAATGGAAGCATTGACAATTCTTGAGAAAGAGAAGAACATCAGCAAAGACGTCATGATGGATGCGATAGAAAATTCTCTGCTCAGCGCCTGCAAGAATCATTTCGGCACGGCGGAGAACATTAAGGTGATCATGAACAGGGAGACCTGCGATTACGCTGTTTTCGCAGAGAAAGAGGTCGTGGAGGAAGTGATGGACCCTGCTCTTGAGATCAGCCTCGAGGATGCGGAGAAGCTCGATTCCTCTCTCCACATCGGAGATATCGCCCAGGTGCCGGTCCACTCCAAGGAGTTCGGCCGCATCGCCACGCAGAATGCGAAGAACCTGATCCTGCAGAAGATCAGGGAGGAAGAGCGCAAGGTTGTGTTTGACCAGTATTTTGAGAAAGAAAAGGATATTGTGACAGGTATCGTACAGCGCTACGTAGGCAAGAATATCAGCATCAATCTCGGAAGGGCGGACGCCATGCTGACTGAGAACGAGCAGGTTAAGGGCGAAGTGTTCAAGCCGACGGAGCGCATCAAGCTGTACGTTGTCGAGGTGAAGAATACGCCGAAGGGGCCGAAGATCCTCGTATCCCGCACCCATCCGGAGCTTGTGAAGCGTCTCTTTGAGGCAGAGGTTGCCGAGGTGAAGGACGGCACGGTGGAGATCAAGAGCATTGCCCGCGAGGCAGGCTCACGCACGAAGATGGCAGTGTGGTCCAACGACCCGAACGTAGACCCGGTGGGCGCGTGCGTCGGAATGAACGGCGCTAGAGTCAACGCGGTAGTGGAGGAACTGCGGGGAGAGAAGATCGATATCATCAACTGGGATGAGAACCCGGCGCTCCTGATCGAGAACGCGTTAAGCCCGGCGAAGGTCATTTCCGTCATGGCGGATCCGGAGGAGAAGATCGCAAGCGTGATCGTGCCGGACTATCAGCTCTCTCTTGCCATCGGCAAGGAAGGACAGAACGCGCGTCTCGCGGCAAGGCTGACCGGATACAAGATTGATATCAAGAGCGAGACGCAGGCGATCGAGTCCGGAGAGCTGCCGGAGAATTATATGGAACAGATGGGTATGATGGGAGAGGAAGGCTACACCGGAGATTATGACGACGAATACGATGACGAGGCATATGACGACGGGTATGACGGCTCCTATGATGATGAAGATTACGGCGCAGACGGAGAAGAGATCGAGTTCACAGAGACCGACGGAGAAAATTAACTGAAGGAGTGGGTTGTTTGGCAGGAAAGAAAAAGATTCCCATGAGAAAATGTGTGGGATGCGGTGAGATGAAGCCGAAGAAGGAACTGATGCGTATCCTCCGGACGGAAGAAGGGGAGTTCGTGGCGGATACGACCGGAAAGAAGAACGGAAGGGGAGCGTATCTGTGCTTCTCAGAGGAATGTTTTCAAAAAGCCGTAAAAAATAAAGGACTTGAGCGTTCCTTCAAGCAGGCGATACCGCAGGAAGTATACGACAGACTGGAAAAGGAGATGGGAGAGATTGCAGAGGGATAAAGTACTGTCTCTGATCGGGCTTGCGATGAAAGCGGGAAAATGCGCCAGCGGCGAATATATGACTGAGAGCGAGACAAAATCCGGGAAAGCGTGCCTTGTGGTCGTTGCCTCGGACGCATCAGAAAATACGAAAAAGAAATTTCGGGATATGTGTAAATTTTACCAAGTTCCAATTTGTTTTTACGGAGATAAAGATACCTTAGGGCATGCAATGGGAAAAGAATTCCGTGCATCTCTGGCGATATTGGACGAAGGATTTGCAGCGGGGATTCAGAAAGAACTGAAAAACAGGGAGAGTATTGCATAAAGGAGGTAGTTGATTATGGCAAAAATAAGGGTACATGACCTGGCGAAGGAGCTGGGCATGGAGAGTAAAGAACTTGTAGATATTTTGAAGTCAAAGAATATTGAGGCGAAGGGACAGAGCACGCTGGAGGACGACGTGGCCGCACAGATCCGGAAGGAAGCGGCAGGAAGGAAGAGCGCGGAGAAGAAGGAGGAGAAGGCTGCGGAGAAGGATGGCGCCGCTCCGAAGAACAAGAAGCTTGCGTTCGTAGTACGTCCGCAGAACTCCAAGAACAGCAGCCGTATCCAGGGAAGACGCCAGGGACAGGGACAGCGCCCGGCACGTCCCGCTCAGGGAACCGGAAGGACAGCAGGCGAGAACCGTCCGGCACGTCCGTCCGGAGAAGGAAGGCCGGCGCGCCCGGAGAAAGCTGCACAGGGAGGAGCGCGCCCGGCGGCAGGAGAGGCGAAAGCGCCCCGCCAGGAGAGACCTGCACAGGGACAGCGCCCGGCAGAGGAGATAAGAGCGCCCCGCCAGGAGAGGCCTGCTCAGGGCGGAGCCCGTCAGGAGAGCCGCGGCCAGCGCCCGGCAGGAGAACGTGAAGGAAGAGGACCGCGTCAGGACAGAAACGCGCAGGGCCAGAGAGGAAGAGATAACCGCGACGGCAGGGACGGACGCGACGGAAGAGACAGCCGTGACAGCAGAGACCGCGGAGGACGTCAGGAGAGAGGCGGCAGAGACCAGCGGTTCGGCGGACAGGGCGCACGCCAGGGCGGACAGCGCGGCGACAGAAGGACGGATTCCCGCCGCGATGACAGAGAGGGCCTGAGCACTCCGATGATGGAGCAGCAGAAGAGCCAGAGAAACAAGGCGAAAGACAAAGAGAGAGACAATAAGAAGAAAGAATACAGAGACGAGGCTTTCGAGGGAAAAGCAAAGAAGAATAAGAAGCAGAAACCTGCCGTTGAGGCGAAGAAGCCGCAGCAGAAGCCGGCGGAGAAGAAGGAAGAGCAGATCAAGCAGATCGTGATTCCGGAAGTCCTCACGATCAAGGAGCTGGCAGATAAGATGAAGGTCGTGCCGTCCGTGATCGTCAAGAAGCTTTTCATGCAGGGAAAGATCGTTACAGTGAACCAGGAGATCGACTACGACACAGCAGAGGAGATCGCGATGGAATTCGACGTGCTCTGCGAGAAGGAGGAAGTTGTCGATGTGATCGAAGAGCTCCTGAAAGAGGATGAAGAGGACGAGAGCCTGATGGTGAAGCGTCCGCCGGTTGTCTGCGTCATGGGACACGTCGACCACGGCAAGACTTCCCTTCTGGATGCGATCCGCCACTCCAATGTGACCGACCGCGAGGCGGGAGGAATCACACAGCATATCGGAGCATATGTGGTTGAGATCAACGGCGAGAAGATCACCTTCCTCGATACACCGGGACATGAAGCGTTCACCGCGATGCGTATGCGCGGGGCGAACTCTACGGATATCGCGATCCTTGTCGTCGCTGCAGACGACGGCGTGATGCCGCAGACCGTAGAGGCGATCAACCATGCAAAGGCAGCCGGAGTTGAGATTATCGTTGCGATCAACAAGATCGACAAGCCGGGCGCCAATGTAGAGAGAGTAAAGCAGGAGCTGACAGAATATGAACTGATTCCTGAGGACTGGGGCGGAAGCACGGTGTTCGTGCCGGTGTCCGCACACACGAAGGAAGGAATCCCGGAGCTCCTTGAGATGATCCTCCTCACAGCAGAGGTGATGGAGCTCAAGGCGAACCCGAACCGCGCAGCGAGAGGCCTTGTGATCGAGGCTGAGCTGGATAAAGGCAAGGGTTCCGTTGCGACTGTTCTTGTACAGAAGGGTACGCTCCATGTGGGAGACGCGATCGCGGCAGGATCCGCCCACGGACGCGTCAGGGCAATGATGGACGACAAGGGAAGGCGTGTCAAAGAGGCAGGACCGTCCCAGCCGGTGGAGATTCTCGGACTGAACGACGTGCCGAACGCAGGCGAAGTCTTCGTCGGATGCGAGTCAGAGAAGGAAGCGAGAAACTTCGCAGATACCTTCATTGCACAGAACAAGGTGAAGCTTCTGGAAGAGACGAAATCCAAGATGTCCCTGGACGATCTCTTCAACCAGATCAAGGAAGGAAACTTAAAGGAATTGAACATCGTCGTGAAGGCGGATGTACAGGGCTCCGTGGAAGCGATCAAGCAGAGCCTCCTGAAGCTGAGCAACGACGAGGTTGTTGTCAAGATCATCCACGGCGGCGTCGGCGCGATCAACGAGTCCGACGTGATCCTTGCGTCCGCATCCAATGCGATTATCATCGGATTCAATGTCCGTCCGGACGCAACGGCGAAGGATATCGCAGAGCGCGAGGGCGTGGATTTGAGACTCTACAGAGTCATCTACAATGCGATCGAGGATGTGGAGGCAGCGATGAAAGGTATGCTCGATCCGGTCTTCGAGGAGAAAACTCTCGGACACGCGGAGGTGCGCCAGACATTCAAGGCTTCCGGAGTCGGAACGATCGCCGGTGCATATATCCTGGACGGTATCTTCGAGAGGAACTGTACGACAAGGCTGATCCGCGACGGCGTTGTGATCTTCGACGGACCGCTGGCGTCCCTGAAGAGATTCAAGGACGACGTGAAGGAAGTAAGAGCCGGGTACGAGTGCGGATTTGTCTTCGAGAACTTTAACGACGTCAAGGAAGGCGACCAGGTAGAGGCATATAAGATGGTGGAGATCGAGAGAAAGTAGTCCCGGTCATCCGCAGGACAAAACAGGAAAGAAGGGGCAGCAATGAGAAAAAACAGTATTAAAAATACACGAGTGAATGCAGAGGTACTCAGAGAGCTGAGCAATATCCTGCGCAGCGGGATCAAGGATCCCAGAGTGGCGCCGATGACTTCCGTAGTAGCTGTTGAGGTGGCTCCGGATTTGAAAACATGTAAGGCATACATCAGCGTCCTCGGGGATGAGAAGATGCAGAAGGATACGATCCGGGGGCTGCAGAGCGCGGAGGGATATATCCGCCGCGAGCTGGCGCGGACGATCAATATGCGCAACACTCCCGAGATCAGGTTTATCGTGGATCAGTCCATAGAATATGGAGTGAATATCAGTAAAAAGATCGATGAAGTGACAAGAGATTTGAAAGATGGAGCTGATGAATAATATGAAGTTAGTTTTGGGAGATATTTTAAAGGGAAAGCGCAGAGCAGCCCTGGGCGGCCATGTCCGCCCGGACGGCGACTGCGTCGGTTCCTGTCTCGGACTGTATATGTATCTGAAGGAGCAGTATCCGGAGATTGAGACAGACGTCTATCTGGAGAACGTCCCGGAGGCGTTCCGTATGATCAGCTGCACGGATGAGGTGAAGACGCAGGCCGTCGAAGACGACGTCTACGATCTCTTTATCTGTCTCGACTGCGGCGATTCCGGACGGCTCGGTTTTGCGGAAAAGCTGTTTGAGAATGCAAAGAAGACGGTATGTATCGACCATCATGTGAGCAACGGGGCGTTCGCGGACTGGAATTACATAGAGCCGGATGCCAGCTCGACTTCCGAGCTTGTCTATAAGCTGCTCGACCGTGAGAAGATCAGCAGGAGGACAGCGGAGGCGCTCTACATGGGAATCGCTCATGACACCGGTGTGTTTCAGTATTCCTGCACCTCGCCGGAGACGATGGAGATCGCTGCGGATCTGATGCGGAAAGGCATTGACGGCAGTGAGATTATTGATAAGACTTACTATGAAAAGACCTATGTCCAGAATCAGATTCTGGGGAGGGCGCTTCTTGAGAGTATGCTCATCCTGGATAAACGGTGCATCGTGTCAGTGGTGCGCCAGAAGGAGATGGAGTTCTTCCAGGCAGTGCCTGCCGATCTGGAGGGCATCGTGAGCCAGCTGAGGCAGACAAAAGGCGTGGAGGTCGCGATGTTCCTCCATGAGACTGCGCCCCAGCAGTTCAAGGTAAGCCTGCGCTCAAAGGGAAAAGTGGATGTGAGCAGGATCGCCGGCTACTTCGGCGGAGGCGGCCATGTGAGGGCTGCCGGAGTGACGATGAAAGGCTCCAGCTATGACGTGATCAATAATATCACCGGACAGATTGTTCTCCAGCTGGATAAGGAAGAGGCAGATGCAGAAGCATCCTGCCCGCAGGTGAAAGCATGATCAACGGGATACTGAATATTTATAAAGAAAAAGGATATACTTCCCATGACGTGGTCGCGCGTCTGCGCAGGATCGCGGGACAGAAGAAGATCGGGCACACAGGCACGCTGGATCCGGATGCGGAGGGCGTGCTTCCCGTTTGTCTGGGGCGCGCCACGAAGGTCTGCGATATGCTCACGGACAGGGACAAGACATATGAGGCGGTGCTTCTGCTTGGCAGGACGACAGATACCCAGGATATCTCAGGCACTGTGCTCTCCGAGTGCAGTACGGAAGATCTGGAGCCGGAGAAAGTGGAGGAATGTATTCTAGGATTTGCCGGGGAGTATGACCAGATACCGCCTATGTACTCAGCGCTGAAGGTAAACGGACGGAAGCTCTATGAGCTTGCGCGCGAGGGAAAGACAGTGGAGAGGAAGAGCCGGCGGGTCGTGATCCGCAGCATCCGTATCCTGGAGATGGAGCTTCCCCGTGTCCGCATGGAAGTGACCTGCTCGAAAGGGACCTATATCCGGACGCTCTGCCAGGATATCGGAGAACGCCTGGGGACGGGAGGCTGCATGGAGAGCCTCCTTCGGACACGTGTGGGACGCTTCCGGGTCGAGGAAAGCATCCGTCTTGATGCTGCGGCTGAGGCAGCGGACGAGGGACGGCTTAAAGAACTGGTGATCCCTCTTGACACAATGTTCGAGGACTGCAGGAAGATTGTGATCGACGGCAGGTGGGCGTCCATGGCATACAACGGCAATTTTTTCCTGAGAAAGCATCTGGCGGAGCCGGGAGAGTTCGTTCCGGGCGAACAGTGCAGGGTCTATGATCCGCAGGACCGGTTCATCGCGGTTTACAGATATGATGGAGAAGGACGCCGTTTTACACTTGAGAAAATGTTCCTGGATCCGGAGGAGCTGGGAACGGACTGAAGGGAAAGACATGCAGTATATCACAGGAATTGAATCTCATAAATGGGAAAACAGGACAGCGGTGACTCTCGGAAAGTTCGACGGGCTTCACAGGGGGCACCAGAAGCTGGTAGACAAGATAGAAGAGTATGGGAAAAATGACGGCTGCGAGAGCGTTCTCTGCGCCTTTGACATGGGAAGGGATTCTCTGATGACGAAGAAGGAACGGCGCGCGCGCCTGGAGGGCCGCATCGACTGGCTGGTGGAGTATCCGTTTACCAGAGAGCTGCGGGAAATGGAGGCGGAGGACTTCATTCGTGAGATCCTCTGGAAGAGGCTCCGTGCGGCGCATATAGTGGTCGGCACTGACTTCTGCTTCGGCCATGAGAAGCGGGGAAACGCCGATATGCTCGCGGCTTACGCAGAGAAGTACGGGTATACCCTCGATGTGATCGAGAAGGAAAAGTACCAGGGGAGAGCAGTCAGCAGCACATATATCAAGGAAGCGCTGGCACAGGGCAGCGTGACTCTCGCAGCAGAACTGCTGGGATATCCGTATGAGATGTCCGGCGTTGTGGAGCATGGAAGACAGCTCGGGCGCACACTGGGATTCCCGACCATGAATATAGAACCGGAGCCGCAGAAGATCATGCCAAGATTCGGCGTCTATACCTGCCGGGTTAAGATCGGCGGGGCGTGGTATCCTGGAATCGGCAATGCCGGAGTAAAGCCCACAGTCACGAACGAGAATAAGAGACTTCTTGAAATTTTTGCGTTCGGATATGAAGGGAACGCGTATGGAAGGGAGATCACCGCACAGTTCTGCGAGTTTGAACGCCCGGAGATAAAATTTCATTCCGTAGAGGAATTGAAATCTCATGTGGAGGGTGATATTCGTTTCGGAAAAAGATATTTTGGGATTGAGTAATCAGAAGAGCCTTGAAGATACGGCGCGGCAGTTTATGCCGCGCCTTTCTGCTTAATTAGGAAACCTTCCGTGCGGCGAAATAATCTGTGCAAAACGCGGCAAAAATACGGACGGTGAGGGAAATAATTATTAAATTTTCTTGTCCTTTTTTCTGCGCAATGGTATAATTTCGTAAAAATAAATAAAAGGAAGGGCGGACTTATGGGAAAAAGTAAAAAAATGAAAAAGCTTTTTGCCCTGGCGGCGGCAGCGGCGATGCTCATAACCTCAGTACCGGTTTCGGGTGCAGATCGAGGCGGAGCAGAAGAAGCCCCTGTTTCCCCATGGGAGTCATCATGGCAGGAGGGCGATGCATATTCAGACAGTGAAGATGCGTATCAGATCTATCCGATCCCTCAATCGATTGAGTATACAGAGGGGGAGGATTTCGCGCTGCCTGAAAATGTAGATATTGTGGCAGGGGAAGGCGTCGACCGTGCTGCACTGGACTATCTTGACGAGGTTCTTGAAGAGTATGGGAGAACCGGGAAAAGCGCCGAAAGTGCAGGAGAAGCGGGAAGTATCGTAATCGGAATCAAAGGAAGCGGCGACCAGGCGGATCTTTGGTTTGCGGACAAAGACCTGGACAGTGCAGTTTTCAGCCAGTCCGATGGTTATGCGCTCTATGCGGAAGAAGGGAATATTTACATACTCGGGAAAGATGCGGCGGCAGCATTTTATGGTGTTGCAACGCTGAAAATGATGTTTTCTTCTTTTGCCGGAGAAAAGTTCCTTCCCGTACAAATCGAAGATTTTGCATCGATTGACGCAAGAGGGTATATTGAAGGTTTTTACGGCGGATGGACACATGAACAGAGAAAGAGCCTGATGGAGTTTACAAGAGATATTAAGATGAATCTCTATGTCTATGCGTCTAAGACAGATGCATATCACACAAGCAAATGGGCAGATCTGTATCCGCAGGAAACAATCGAAGAGTTCAAAGAATTGACTGCGCTCCAGGAAAAGACGAAATGTGAGTTCGCATGGTCGGTGCATCTGACCAATATGCTCTCCGGAATAACATCTGTGTCTGATCCGCGGTATGAAGAAAGAAAAGAGCAGCTGAAGGCAAAATTCGATCAGCTGTATAATATCGGCGTGAGAAGATTCTGTATCCTGAATGATGATTTCGGTTCAGGATCAAATGAAGTGGTCGTGCAGCTGGTCAATGACCTGAATGAAGAGTATATAAAACCGAAAGGCTGCGGAAATATCATTTACTGTCCGCAGGGATACAACAACAGCTGGGCAAGGCCGGCAGAACTTGAAGCAATGAGAGGCTTTGATGAGGATGTATTTATTTTCTGGACAGGCCTGGACGTAAATTCTCCTTTCGAGCAGAGCGCGATCGATTATGTAATCAATAATACCGGACACAGCCCGGTGTTCTGGGTGAACTATCCCTGCAGCGAGCACGCGAAATCCGGAATTTTCCTGGGAAGCAGCGCGCATTATATCAGAGATAATATCAGCGGGCTGGCAGGAGCAGTGTCAAACCCGATCTTTTTTGCAGAGGCGGATAAGGTCGCTCTTTTCCAGCTGGGAGCATATTTCTGGAATGTGAACAACTATTCTTCTTACACAGAAGAGGTGTGGGAGCAGTGTTTCAAGTACCTTCAGCCGGAGGTTTACGACGCTTACCTGACGATTGCGAGAAATGTCTCTGACTGTCCGGGATCAGGCCGTGTGCCGCAGGGATTTGAAGAGTCTCTCTACATCAAGGACGAGCTGGAAGATGTCCTCACAAAAATCGAGGCGGGGACAGATATTTCGGCAGATGAAGGTGCGCAGAATCTTCTTGCGGAGTTCCGGCATATCCAGTCCGCAGTAGACGTATTTATGGAAAACTGCGAGAATGAAGCGCTTGTCGAGGAGCTTTCCAACCCGGGCGGAACAGAAGGCGGAGAGGGCTGGCTTCAGGCACTTAAGAATGTGGCGAAGGCAGGAGAGATGCTTCTGAACGCGGAGATCGAGATGGACAGAGCAAATGCAGATCTTGGCGTAATATGGGAGTCGTTTGCATCTGCGTCCGCAGAGATGAGCAGATATAATGAGAGAACCTACCAGTATCCGGACGGAGCGAATAAACCGGCAGTCAAGGCGGCAAGCAAACGGGTTGTGCCTTTCGTAGAGGCATGTATGGAGCATGTGGGAGCCTATATGGACGGCATCCTCGCGGAAGCGAATGAGGAAGCCGCAGCTGACAGGATTTACACAAATATGGAAGAATATGCCTCCACTCCGCTCACGATCCAGGAGAAGCAGTATGGGATCCGCAATATTGGAAGAATCACGTTTGATCCCGGCGATTATATAGGAATCAAGAAAAAGGATATCGCTGAGATCTCGCAGATCCTGATTGAAGGAAACGGCCTGGATGCACTGGAACTTGAGTATTCTCTGCACGGTGACAAATGGACAGAGGCGGAACCGGGAGAGCTTGCGGAAAATGCTTCTGCAAGATATGTACGCCTTATCAACAGAGGAGATGAAAGTGTTTCCGCAGTGTTGTCTAAGCTGTCGGTATCTATTGAAAATCTTCAGCCGGAGATCACGGTGGAGGATACAGACCTGTCTCTGGCTCAGGGCGGAAAATGGGCGGATGTGCTGGACGGAAGTAAGGAAACCTATGCAGAGACTGCGCAGGCCCAGCGTGCCGGAAATTATATCATTTTTGACCTGGGGCTGACACGGGAGCTGCATGATATCACGATTTCTACAGCGGACGGCGCACAGCGCATATATCAGGCAGACCTTTCCGTTTCTGAAGACAACATAGACTATACGAAGATAGAAAGCTTTGGCGATGAAGGCGTGGTAGAGCCGCCGGTGAGAAATTATACCGCTGATGGACAGGGCGTGCAGGCAAGATATATAAAACTGGAGATTACTGCGGATGCAGATGCTCCGCTCAGGCTGTACGAGATCACGCTGACGCAGGATGACGGGACTTCCGACAGAGTGAATCCGGACGCTGTGATTACGAATACATCCGGAAATACTGCATCTGTCAATGACAGGGATCTCTCTACTGTATTTCTTACCGGAGACACGGAAGAAGGAGATTACCTCGAGTATCGAATTACCGGAAACATAAATGTACAAAAGTTCCGCATTCTGCAGAACGGTTCCTGCAGCGCAGATGTGCTGGTGGAAAAACCGGACGGAACGACAGAAAACGCGGGAGTCCTCACCGATACAGACCAGACATTTGACGCTCCGGAAGGCGGCATTTATTCAATCCGTCTTGAGTTTAAGGCAGGAATGCCGGCTGAGATCAGTGAGATCATTGTGACATATGGTGAAGATGCATCGGGAGATGTTGGACAGGCGACAGATAATATTTATCTGGATACCGGCATCCAGGATTCTGCCGAAACAGTAAATCTGGCACTTGGGCAGCCGGTAGAGGTGTCAGGTATAGAGACTCCGTCCGTAAAGCCGGAGTCAGCGGTAGACGGCAGCCTGAATACAAAATGGGACAGCGGCGCACTGAAAGGCGCCGGCGCGTCAAGCCCGCAGTGGATTATTGTAGATCTCGGCGGATATTCGAATATGATTTCGGGAATTAAAATGAGCTACTTCAATAAAGTATATCCAACAGATTATGATGTCCAGGTATCGGATGACGGGCAGAACTGGGTTACAGTAAAAACGATCACTCATGAAAACAACGGACCGACATATCCCGTGGATACGGTGGAGGATGAGTTTGAAGTTCCGGTTATGGCAAGGTATGTCCGCCTTTTATTCCGTTCGATCAACAGCGCGGCAGCAGGAAACTGCATCGGGCTGAGGGAGCTGGAAGTAAGCGGTGTAAGGCGCCACGCGGAAATGGAATATGTCTCTGTGGAAAAACTGGAAGATCAGAATGTGGAAATCGGGGCGGAGATTGCATTCCCGACGTTTGTGCAGGCCTCCGTTAAGGCGGAGGACGACTCTGCGCAGACAGAAGTTCTGGTAATGCCGGAGTGGTTCCCGGCCGAGGTAGACACGTCGGCAGATGATACGATAGATGTGCTCGGAACGCTGCCTTACCGCTATAATCTTTCCAATTCCATCGGATGCGAAGCGGCGTTTGCCGTAATCGTCGGGGAAGGCGCAGAGGAACCTGAGCCTGAACCCGAGCCGGGAAGAGAACTCTCAACAGCGGTTTTGGAATACGCAGTGGAGCTTGCGGAGAACGTCAATACAGACGGTGTGATAGATGCCGTAAAATTAAATTTTGAGAAGGCACTTAAACACGCCCGTGATATTCTTGAGAGGGTCCAGGCGGAGGATGCATCTGTAACGCAGGGCGCGGTGGACAGCGCATGGCAGGAACTGATCAAGGCAATGCAGTATATGGAATTCAGAGAGGCTGACAAGGAAGATCTTGCAAAAGTGATTGCTCTTGCCGAGGAAATGAATGCCAATCTGGATGCCTATCTCGAGGAAGGAAAAGCAGAGTTTTCGTCAGCACTTTCAGAGGCAGTGCAAGTCTATGAAGACGAGCTTGCCGCACAGGACACGGTAAACAGCGCGTGGAAGAACCTGCTGAAGGCGATGGCAGATATGATGCTCAGACCGGATAAAGGGCTTTTGGAAGATCTGATCGCACAGGCGGAAGGCCTCAGAGAAGCAGATTATGAGGAGCAAAGCTTTGCGGCGGTGCAGTCGGCGCTTGCGGATGCGAGGGCAGTGCTCGCGGATGAAAATGCGACAGAGGAAGAGGTCCGCGTATCAGCTGAAGCACTGGAAGGCGCAATGGCGAAACTGACAGCGGCAGCCTCAGAGACTTCGCCGGACAAAGACGCGGTTTCTGCGCAGAACTCCGAGGCAGGCATAAAGGCTGTGAAGACAGGAGATGAAACTGCGGTATGGATTTTCCTGTCTGCCGCAGCGTCGGCAGCAGCCGTACTTTTCATAGGGATGAAAAAGAAGCTCAGATAGATTTTCCTCTTTACATCCGCAGCCTGGTGTGCTATACTTGCCAAGTATGAAATGAACCGGCGTTCGGTAAACGGATCACTCCGACCGCTGCTTAATGCCAGGCGTTTTGTAAGAGAAATATTTTAGGAGGAGAATCAACAATGATCGCAAAGGACAAGAAACAGGCTATCATCAAAGAGTATGGAAGAACAGAGGGAGACACAGGATCACCGGAGGTACAGATCGCGATCCTTACAGCAAGGATCAACGAGCTGACAGAGCACTTCAAGGCGAATCCGAAGGATCACCATTCAAGAAGAGGACTTCTTAAGATGGTTGGTCAGAGAAGAGGACTTCTTGCATACCTTAAGAAAGTGGACATCGAGAGATACCGTTCACTGATCGAGAGACTTGGACTTAGAAAATAATGATTTTCAGAGGGCGTCCGGCACAGGATATGTGTCGGACGCCCTTTAAAAATGTTTGCCTAATGGAATATAGTATGCTATAATATTTTAGATTGCGGGCAGAGAGCTGTAACCGAGACCACTGAAAAGTATATTAGGCGGCCTATAATATGTTTTTCAGTAGTTTCGGAGACGCCTGGCCGTATGGAATCACATTATTAAAAGGAGAAAGCTATGTACAAGAAATTTGAGATGGAACTGGCCGGAAGAACGCTGCGCGTAGACGTCGGCAGAGTTGCGAAGCAGGCGAACGGCGCTGTTCTGATGCACTATGGCGATACGACCGTGCTGTGTACAGCGACAGCATCAGAAAAACCGAGAGACGGGATCGATTTCTTCCCGCTCAGTGTGGAATATAACGAGAGGATGTATGCAGTAGGCAAGATCCCGGGAGGATTTAACAAGAGAGAGGGCAAGGCATCTGAGAACGCGATCCTGACAGACCGTGTCATCGACCGCCCGATGCGTCCGCTCTTCCCGAAGGATTACAGAAATGACGTGACCCTGGAGAACCTTGTCCTGTCCGTAGACCAGGACTGCAGTCCGGAGCTGACAGCTATGCTCGGCGCGGCGATCGCGACATGCATTTCAGATATACCGTTTGACGGACCGATCTCCACAACACAGGTGGGACTGATCGACGGCGAGTTCGTGTTCAACCCGACATCAGAGCAGAGAGAGGCATCTGACCTTGCTCTTACAGTCGCTTCCACAAAAGAAAAAGTCATCATGATCGAGGCGGGCGCCAACGAGGTGCCGGAGGACAAGATGATCGAGGCGATCTTCGCAGCCCATGAGCTGAACCAGAAGGTGATCGCATTCATCGACACGATCGTGGCAGAGTGCGGCAAGCCGAAGCACGAGTACGAGCATTTCGCTGTTCCGGAAGAGCTCTTCGCGGCGATCAGAGAGATCGTTCCGCCGGAGCAGATGGAGGAAGCCGTATTTACAGACGATAAGCAGACAAGAGAAGAGAATATCCGTGTGATCACGGAGAAGCTGGAAGAAGCGTTCGCGGACAACGAGGAATGGCTCGCTGTTCTCGGTGAAGCGGTTTACCAGTATCAGAAGAAGACGGTCAGAAAGATGATCCTCAAAGATCACAAGCGTCCGGACGGACGTGCAGTCGACCAGATCAGACCGCTTGCGGCAGAGGTTGACCTGATCCCGAGAGTACACGGTTCCGCAATGTTCACAAGAGGGCAGACGCAGATCTGCAACGTGACGACACTGGCTCCGCTGTCTGAGGCACAGAGGCTGGACGGACTGGATGAAAACGAGACGTCAAAGAGATATATGCATCACTACAACTTCCCGTCCTACTCTGTAGGTGAGACGAAGCCGTCAAGAGGACCGGGACGCCGCGAGATCGGACACGGCGCGCTGGCTGAGAGAGCGCTTATCCCGGTGCTCCCGAGCGAGGCGGAGTTCCCGTATGCGATTCGTACAGTATCCGAGACATTTGAGTCAAACGGATCCACATCCCAGGCGAGCGTGTGTGCATCCAGTATGTCGCTGATGGCTGCCGGCGTGCCGATCAAGGCTGCCGTGGCAGGTATTTCAGCAGGGCTGGTGACAGGCGAGACAGACGACGATTATATCGTCCTGACAGATATCCAGGGGCTGGAAGACTTCTTCGGCGATATGGATTTCAAAGTTGCGGGAACCCATAAGGGTATCACAGCGATCCAGATGGATATCAAGATCCATGGCCTGACAAGGCCGATCATCGAGGAGGCGATCGCCGCGACGAAGAAGGCGAGAACTTATATCATCGACGAGGTGATGAACAAGGCGATCGCGGAGCCGAGACCGGAAGTCGGACCGTATGCTCCGAAGATCATCCAGATGCAGATTGATCCGCAGAAGATCGGCGACGTGGTCGGACAGAGAGGAAAGACGATCAACGCAATCATCGAGCAGACCGGTGTGAAGATCGATATCGAGGACGACGGCTCTGTATCTATCTGCGGAACAGAGCAGGAGGCGATGGATCAGGCTGCAAAACTGATCCATACCATCGTGACAGACTTCGAGGCAGGACAGGTATTCGAGGGCAAGGTCGTGAGCATCAAGGAGTTCGGCGCATTCCTCGAGTTCGCTCCCGGCAAGGAAGGCCTGGTCCATATCTCCAAGATCTCCAAGAAGAGAGTGGACAAGGTAGAAGATGTACTTTCGATCGGCGACGTAGTCAAGGTTGTATGCCTTGGCAAGGACAAGATGGGAAGATTCAGCTTCAGCATGAGAGACGTGGCTGAGTAAAAAGAAATAGAAGAAACAGAAGTACGGCGCGCAGCGCCGGACGGCAGATAAGAGGCCGGAGCGGAAGGAAATGTCAGACAGATATTGTTTCCTTTTTCTCCGGCTTTTATAATAGAAGCAGATACAGGGAGGTGCATGAGTATGGAACAGATGACATTATTTGATAATAACCGTGTTACAACGCCTCTGGCAAGCAGGCTGCGTCCGTCCTCTCTGGATGACTTTGTGGGGCAGGAGCACCTGGTAGGAAAGGGGAAGATCCTGCGCCAGCTGATCGAACGGGATCAGATCTCCTCCATGATCTTCTGGGGACCGCCGGGGGTCGGCAAGACTACGCTCGCCAGTATCATTGCCGGCAGGACCAGGTCGGAATTTATCAATTTCAGTGCGGTGACGAGCGGGATCAAAGAGATCAAAGAAGTCATGAACCGGGCGGAGCAGAGCAGAAGAGTGGGGATTCGTACAGTGCTGTTTGTGGACGAGATCCACAGGTTTAACAAGGCGCAGCAGGATGCGTTTCTCCCCTACGTGGAGAAGGGAAGCATTATTCTGATCGGAGCGACGACGGAGAACCCTTCCTTTGAGATCAACGCCGCGCTTCTGTCAAGATGCCGGGTGTTCGTCCTCAAAGCGCTGGAGGAAAAGGATCTGGAAAAGCTGCTCCGACATGCCCTTGAGAGCCCGGATGGGTTTGGAGGCCAGAATGTGAAGATCACGGACGAAGCGGTCAGGGCGATTGCGGCATTTGCCAACGGGGATGCGCGGACAGCTCTCAATACACTGGAGATGGCGGTGCTGAACGGAGAGATCAGCGCGGAGGGGATCACAGTTACAGACGAGGGGCTGGAGCAGTGCATCAGCCGCAAGTCGCTCCTGTATGACAAGACAGGCGAAGAGCATTACAACCTGATTTCAGCTCTCCATAAGTCTATGAGAAACAGCGATCCCGATGCGGCGGTCTACTGGATGATGCGGATGCTGGAGGGCGGGGAGAACCCGCTGTACATCGCAAGAAGGCTGATCCGATTTGCCAGCGAGGATGTGGGGATGGCGGACAGCAATGCCCTTCAGGTCGCCGTAGCGGCGTATCAGGCATGTCATTTTCTCGGAATGCCGGAGTGCGACGTCCACCTCACCCATGCGGTCGTGTATCTGTCTATGGCGCCAAAGTCAAACGCGCTTTACACGGCATGCGAGGCGTGTAAAAAGGATGTGCGCACCATGCGGGCGGAACCGGTTCCCATGCAGATCCGCAATGGGGTCACCGGCCTTATGAAGGAGCTGGGATACGGAAAAGGGTATGAATATGCACATGACACCGAGGAGAAGCTGACGCATATGCAGTGCATGCCGGACAGCCTGAAGGACAGAATATATTACCATCCGACGGATCAGGGGGATGAGAGAAAGACCGCGGAGAGACTGGAAGAGATCCGGAAGTTTCGGGAAAGCTGCCGCTTCTGTCCCTCTTCGCGCAGAAGCGGCAGCAGGCTGCGGAATCACAGTGAAATCAGAAAATGAGGAAAGATGAGAGGAAAACGATATGACATGGGAAGCGATTCTGTCGCTGGCAAAGCAGTATCTGGCGCTTGGGCTGATCCTCGTGCTGGCTGCGGGGACTGCCGCGGCTGTCGGATATTTTATCATTTACAGAAAAATTATGAAGGGGACGCGGCGGCTGAGCCCGGCGAGGGTAGTGTGGTGCGCTGTTTTCCTGTGCTGCCTGACTGTGCTCCTAGCCGCAACGCTCATGGACAGGGGCGCTTACTGGAGCGGAGGGCGGATTATGCCCCTTTTCTATTCCTACAGGGAGGCGTGGAACAGCTTTTCGGCGGTTCAGTGGAGAAATCTTGTGTTGAATATTCTTCTTTTTGTCCCGTTCGGCTTTCTCCTGCCGGCAGGGATACGAATCTGCCGGAGGTTCTGGGTCACATACCTCGCGGGACTTTCCATGACTGTCCTGATTGAGGTTATGCAGCTCGTCCTGGGCAGAGGCATAGTGGAGATGGATGATATTTTCAACAACCTGCTGGGAACGATGATCGGCTTCGGATTGTATGCTGCCGTTCGGTGTATGCTGCAGAGTATCCGGAAGCAGAAGCCCCATGTACTCTCCACCGCTGCGTTCCAGATTCCGCTGATCGCTTCAGGGCTTGCATTCGCGGCGGTCATCATTGTCTACGGCAGGCAGGAGCTGGGGAATCTGCCATTCAGTTATATCGTCCGCCAGGATATGGACAGAATCCAGGTCAGTTCTGACGCCGGATACAGCCAGGAGAGCGGGACAGCTCCTGTGTATGAGGTATCCGTGCTGAGCAGGGACGAGACAGAAGCGATGGCAGAAGAGTTCTTCGCCCGTCTGGGACAAGGAATAGATGAGAACAGAACGGATCTCTATGATGAGACTGCAGTCTATTACAGTACGGACAATGCATCCCTGTGGATTGATTTCTCCGGCGGAAGCTTCAGGTATATAGATTTCGATCTTCTCGACACAGAGACGCAGGAGGCAGGACCGGCTGCTTCTGCGGAGGAATCCGAGGTCCGTGAAGCCCTGTCGAGATACGGGGTCAGCCTGCCGGACGGCATGGCGTTTGAGAACCGGGGAGAAGGAGAGTACGTCTTCGAGGCTGATGAGCAGAAAGACGGGGATACTCTCTATGACGGACAGCTTTCCTGTACACTGTATGAGGACGGCAGGCTGGGAGAGATCAGTAATTATATCCTGAGATGTAAGAAGTACAAGGATATGCCTCTTATTTCTGAGCAAGAGGCATATGATCTGATCCGGGAAGGAAAATTCCAGTGGTATGGCGGCGAGCCCGAAGAGATATCCCTGGGTGAAGCCTCTCTTATCTATCAGATCGATTCAAAGGGATTCTATCAGCCGGTATATTCCTTCCAGGTGTCCGGCGATACGGAGAGTACGGTCCTGATCCCGGCAGTACGGTAAGGAAGAGGGTTAAAAACAGAATAACAGAAAGTCAGGCGCGGCCGGTCGAATCGTTTCGGACCGGCCATATTTTTATTCTTCGGTCATATTTTTCCTGCCTCCTCATATATTGTGTAAAGAGGTGGACAAGATGGAGAGACAGGACAGGAGAACACAGATACTGCATATTCTCGCGAAAAGTGTGCGGAGGATCATAGAGGAAGAGGTGCCGGATTTTGATGAGCTTCAGGAGATCAGGCTGCGGGCGGGGCAGCCGCTGCGGGTGCGCCGCGCGGGAAGAGAGTCGATCCTGCCGGCAGAGCGGCAGTGCCATATCGTAACGAAGGAGGAACTGAGGGAGACTATGGAGTATATCAGCAGGTACTCCCTCTATGCGTTTGAAAATGAACTGAGACAGGGATTTCTTACAGTTGAAGGAGGACACAGAGTAGGCGTGGCGGGAAAGGTAATCATGGAGAAGGACAGAGTAAAAAATATACAGTACATATCGTCGGTCAATATACGGGTGTCGCATGAGATTATCGGGTGTGCGGACAGTCTTCTCCCATATATTACAAAAAACAGGCAGGTATGCCACACGCTGATCATCTCTCCGCCCTGCTGCGGGAAGACGACGCTTATCCGCGACCTGATCCGGCAGATCTCGGACGGAAACCGCTACGTCAAAGGATGTTCAGTGGGAGTGGTGGATGAGCGGTCAGAGCTCGGAGGATGTTATCTCGGGATCGCACAGAATCATATGGGATCCAGGACGGATATACTGGACTGCTGTCCGAAGGCGGAAGGAATGATCATGCTCATCCGTTCGATGGCGCCGCAGGTGATCGCTGTGGATGAGATCGGTACGAGCGAGGATATCCACGCCATTGAATATGCGATGCAGTGCGGATGCAGGCTGATCGCCAGCGTCCACGGCCTGGATATGGACGAGGCGAAGAAGAAGCCCGTCCTGGGGGAACTGATCAGGCGGAGAATGTTCGAGCGCTATGTGGTGCTTGGCAGCGGAAAGCACCCGGGCGAGATCCGGGGAATCTATGATGAGCGGGGGAGTGTTCTGTGCAGAGAGTGATAGGTGCGCTCCTGATCATTACGGCGACGAGCGGAGCGGGGTATCTGTATGGGGCAGAGCTCAGGAGGTATCTTGACAGGATGCTCTATATCAGATACATTGCCGGCCTGATCAAGGGAGAGATGGAATATACGGGCGCGCCGCTCCCGGAGATTTTCCGCGGGATCGGGAGCAGGGCGAAGGAGCCGTATGCGACATGGCTTAAGAATATCTCCGCAGAGATTGATCTGCGGGAGGAGTCTGCATTTGCGCGGATATGGAACCGGGGCGTGGACAGATATCTGAAGGAACTGGGGCTGAAGAGCGTCCACTCGATTCTTCTGAAGGAGATGGGCACCTTTCTGGGGCAGTCGGACAGAGACACTCTGGGGCGCTCTATGCAGATGTATCTTAACCGGATGGATCTTGAAATCGAGAAACTGCGGGAGGGGCTTGCGTCAAAGCGGAAGGTCAGCCGCTGGCTGGGGGTGATGAGCGGCATCTTCCTGGTCGTAGTTCTGCTCTGACAGGGGAGGAAGCATGAGCATAAATCTGATATTTAAAATTGCGGCAGTAGGGATCCTCGTCTCGATCCTGAGCCAGGTGCTCAAGCACAGCGGGAGAGACGAGCAGGCCTTTCTCACCAGCCTGGCAGGGCTGATTCTTGTCCTGTCGTGGGTGCTGCCGTACATCTATGACCTGTTCCTCTCTATCAGACAGATGTTTTCACTCTGATGAAGAACTGATCCAGAGGGGAGTGGGAATATGAATGTAGTGCAGGTGGGCGTCATCGGTGTCATAGGAGCGCTCCTGGCCGTGCAGTTTAAGAGCGGGAAATCGGAATATGGCGTCTACATGAGCGCGGCGGCGGGAATTTTCCTGTTTGTCTGTATCATAGACCGGCTGGAAATCTTTATCAGCACGGTAGAGCAGATCAGCTCCTATATCAATATGGATGCGGGGTATCTTGCGACGATGCTGAAAATGATCGGGATCACGTATATCGCGGAGTTCTCTTCCGGCATCTGCAGGGATGCGGGATACCAGACGATTGCCTCTCAGATCGAGATTTTCAGCAAGCTTACGATCCTCGCGATGGGAATGCCTGTGCTCCTTGCGCTCCTGGAAACGATACGGGAGTTCCTGGCATGAGGGTGCGGAAGAAGGCATGGCTTGTCCTGGCAGGATTTCTGGCGCTGCTTTTTCTTTCCGGAGACCGGCTCTTTACCGCTGTGGCGCAGGAGCCTCCCGAAGACAGTACACCCGGCGTCATGGCGCAGGACGCTTCCGGGAGCGGGGCAGAGGGAGGTGAGGAACTGGAGTCCGATGAGCTGACGGAGGAAGAGAGGGAGGAACTTCAGAGGGAAACAGAGGAGTCCATGCTAGAGGCGTTTGATTTCCAGGCGCTGGAGGACAGTCTCGCTTCCATGTTCCCGAGACAGAAGATTTCCTTCGGAGAGATCGTCTCCGCGCTTACGGCCGGAGACCTGAGCGGCGCGGGTGAGATATTCCTGGGGTATCTGTCAGATCAGCTTTCCTATGAGTTCCGCTATAACAGGCAGAATCTGGTTTATATGCTCCTGATCTCGCTTGCTGCCGCCGTGTTCACGAATTTTGCAGGGGCGTTTCGCAGCCGGCAGGTCTCGGAGATCAGCTTCTATGTGCTCTATATGCTGCTCATTACGCTCTGCCTGACAGCGTTCCGTGTGGCGGTCGGGGGAGTGGAGGAAAGGCTCGGCGCGCTGACAGACTTTATGCGGGTGCTCTGTCCGAGCTATCTGACGGCGGCAGCACTTGCGGCGGGGAGCCTGACAGCAGTGTTCTTTTATAATATCATCCTCTTCGTGATCTACCTGGTGGAGGTCGTTATGATACGGTTCCTCATTCCGCTGGTCAATGTCTGCCTTATGGTCCGCGTGCTTGGATGCCTCACCGGAGAAGACACTCTGTCGGAGCTTGCGGGGCTGATAAAGAAATTGATTTCCTGGATTCTGAGAGGGATGCTGACATGCATTATCGGCATCAATGCAGTGCAGGGGCTTCTCGCTCCGGCCGTGGATACACTGAAGAGAAGCGCGCTTACGAGGACATTGGAGGCGATCCCCTGGATCGGCAGAATAGCAGGAGGAGCGGCGGAGGTAGTGCTTGGCACCGCAGTGCTGATCAAAAATGGGATCGGCGTGGCAGGGGCGCTCATTGCGGCCGCCATCTGTGCGGTCCCAATCCTTCAGATGCTCCTTCTGGCGTTTCTGTATAAGCTGGCGGCAGCGCTGGTTCAGCCGGTGTCTGACAAACGTATTACAGACTGCATCGGAAGCGTGAGCGAGGGATATGAACTGCTCGTAAAGGTGATTTTTTCTTCGGGCGTGCTGTTTCTGCTGACGATCGCTGTGGTGGCGGCGTCTGCGATGTAAAGGAGGGGCGTGGATGTTCCGGCAGCTGTATGACTGGATCCAGAATATTGCGGTGTACCTGATCGTGGTCTCGGCAGTGATGCACGCCGTGCCCGGAAAGGAGTATGAGAAATACATCCGTTTTTTCTCCGGGCTGATCATGATCCTGCTTTTATTCATGCCGCTGATGAACCTGACCGGGATGGCGGATGAGTTTCTCAGCCTTTATAACAGCCGGGAATATGAGATGAACAGGCACGGAATTGAAAGTGCGGAAGAGATAATCCGGGGCATAGATATCCTGGACTTCGTGCCGGAAGAGTACAGAGGAGCTGCAGGCTCAAAGGACGCAGGGACAGGAGCCGGCGGCACAGATGAGGCGGGAGCGGAAACGGCAGGAGAGCGGATAGAAGTGGGGGAGATCAGGATTGGAGAAGAACAGGATTAAAGGATGGCTGGACGGACTGCGCACAGGAGAACGGATGCCGAAGAAGAATCAGCTCGTCATCCTTCTGCTCGCCGGGGTGCTTTTGTTTGTCATCGCTGTACCTGTCCCGGATGAAGGGAAAGGGGGTGATGAAGAGACGGAACCCGCCGCGGCGCAGGGCGCAGAGTCCGATCCGGCGTCCTATGAAGCCTATCTGGAGGAAAAGACAGCGCAGGCGCTTCAGTACGTAGAAGGCGTCGGAAGGGTGAACGTCATGATCACGCTGAAGTCATCGGGGCAGAAGATTGTGGAGAAGGATCAGCAGAGCTCGTCGCAGACGACAGAAGAGGAGGACAGCGGAGGAGGAACGAGGATCTCACAGGACAGCTCTTCTGACAAGACAAGCGTATATGAGCAGACGGCAGACGGTTCGCAGACCCCGTATGTGAGCAAGGAACTCACGCCGGAAATCGAGGGGGTGATCGTCATCGCCGACGGCGGGGATGACGCAGTCGCCGTACAGAATATTACAGAAGCGGTTCAGGCATTATTCGGTGTAGAAGCGCATAAGATTAAAATAATGAAACGGGCTGATACATAGAAAAGGAGGATTATCAAGTGAAACGTTTGTTCAAGAAGAACCAGATCATCATTGCGACTCTCGCTGTTATGATCGCGGTGGCCGGGTATCTGAACTATTCGGGAAAACTGTTCGGGGACTCTTCGGAGAGTACGGAGGAGGCGAATGCAGATCTTGCAAATCAGGAGCTGCTTGACATATCCGAGGAGGACATCGAGACTTCTGACAAGGATATCGCAAGCAATGACTCTGAGACAGAGGGGACGCCGGGCGAAGCTGTCCTCACCAGCGGCGCTGCGGAGACTACCGTGGCGCAGGCAAAAGTTTCCAGGGAGCAGGTGCGCGCGCAGAATAAAGAGACGCTTCAGGCAATCATCGATAATACGAACCTGACGGATGCGGAGAAGCAGGACGCAGTCGCGCAGATGGTCCGGATCACGGAGATCTCCGAGCAGGAAGTCGCGATCGAGACGCTGATGTCGGCAAAAGGATTTTCTGAGGCGGTGGTGAGCCTGACAGAAGATTCGGCGGACGTGGTGGTGAAGGCGGATGAGCTGACTGACGCGAACCGCGCGCAGATCGAGGATATCGTGACAAGAAAGACAGAAATCTCTCCGGAAAATATCGTGATCACGCCGATCCATGAGTGAGGAGGAGAATCGTATACAGGAAGCCGCGGGAGGAGCACATGCAGACAGGACTGCTGTGAGCCTTCGGCGGTTTTTCTGCTTTTCGGCATGGCGGGATGGCCATGTCTTTTGTAAATCCATGAGCGATAGCGCAAAATAAAGGGCTGAAAACGTGTAAATGGCGCAAAGTCAAAGAAATCAGTTGAGTTCTTCCGACGGGCGTAATATAATAGTACAGTTAGCTGCGGCAAAAGTAATGAGCAGCAGAAAGGTATGGAAACAGCAGTGATCTATAATAATATATTAGAAGCAATGGGAAATACGCCTCTGATCCGGCTGAACCGTATGGCGGAAGAGGACAGCGCGCAGATCCTGGTCAAGTTCGAGGGATTGAACGCGGGAGGCTCGATCAAGACAAGGACCGCGTACAATATGATCTGTGAAGCGGAAAGGCAGGGGCTGATCAATGAGGATACGATTATTGTAGAGCCTACAAGCGGCAACCAGGGGATCGGCCTGGCTCTGGTGGGCGCTGTGCGCGGCTATCAGACGAAGATCATCATGCCTGATTCGGTCAGCGAAGAGCGCAGAAAGCTGGTGAAGCATTACGGCGCCGAGGTAATTCTGATCCATGACGCGGGCAATATCGGAGCGTGTATTGAAGAATGCCTGAATACGGCGCTCCGCATGGCGGCGGAGGATCCCAGGGTTTTCGTTCCCCAGCAGTTTGAGAATCCGGCGAATCCCGCTGTGCACAGGAATCAGACGGCGGCAGAGATCCTGGAACAGGCCGGCTGTCCTGTCGACGGCTTCTGCTCGGGCATAGGCACCGGCGGAACGATCACCGGGATCGGCGAGGTACTCAGGGAGAACAACCCGGATATAGAGATATGGGCGGTGGAGCCGGAGCATGCGGCGATCCTCTCAGGCGGTTCCATCGGCACTCATCTGCAGATGGGAATCGGGGACGGCGTGATTCCTGCCATCCTGAATATGGATATCTATGATGAAATCTGCATTGTGACGGACGAGGAAGCGATTCGGACGTCCAGGGAGCTTGCGTCGAAGGAAGGCATTATGTGCGGCATATCGTCCGGGACCAATGTGGCGGCGGCGCTGAAGCTGGCACGGAAGCTCGGAAAGGGAAAGACTGTGGTCACGGTGCTTCCGGATACTGCGGAGAGATATTTTTCTACGCCCCTTTTTGATGAGTAAAATAAATGATCAGGAGAAAGAGATTATGTCGGATATTACGAATGAGATAAAGAAGAGAAGGACGTTTGCCATTATTTCCCACCCTGACGCGGGAAAGACGACCCTGACAGAGAAGTTCCTCCTCTACGGGGGAGCGATCAACCAGGCGGGCTCAGTCAAGGGGAAGGCAACGGCAAAGCATGCAGTTTCAGACTGGATGGAGATTGAGAAGGAGAGAGGTATCTCGGTCACTTCCTCGGTGCTGCAGTTCAGCTATGAAGGATACTGCATCAATATCCTGGATACGCCGGGACATCAGGATTTCTCGGAGGACACCTACAGAACTCTGATGGCAGCGGACTCGGCGGTCATGGTCATCGACGCATCCAAGGGCGTCGAGGCGCAGACGCGGAAGCTCTTTAAGGTCTGCGCCATGCGCCATATCCCGATCTTTACGTTCATCAATAAGATGGACCGGGATGCAAAGGATACCTTTGACCTGCTGGATGATATTGAGAAGGAGCTCGGTATCCCGACCTGCGCGGTGAACTGGCCGATCGGCTCCGGAAAAGGATTTAAGGGCGTCTATGACAGGGCGAAAAAGGAGGTTGAGCTCTTCTCGGATACGAAGAAGGGAACTACGGTCGGAGAGGTGAAGAAGGTCGATTTCAACAATCCGGAGATCGACTGGCTGATCGGCACAGAGGCGAAGATCAACCTGGAAGAAGAGATCGAGCTGATCGACGGCGCTTCGGCTGAGTTTGACCAGGAGCTGGTAGACAAAGGAGAACTCTCGCCGGTCTTCTTCGGCTCAGCCCTCACGAACTTCGGAGTCCAGACATTTCTGGAGCATTTCCTTAGGATGACGACATCACCGCTCCCGAGAATGTCGGATCAGGGTCCTGTCGATCCGATGACGGAGAAGGAGTTCTCTGCCTTTGTCTTCAAGATCCAGGCGAACATGAACAAGGCGCACAGAGACAGAATCGCTTTCATGAGGATCTGTTCCGGCGAGTTCGAGGCAGGCATGTCGGTATGGCATGTCCAGGGGAACAAAGAGGTGCGCCTCTCTCAGCCGCAGCAGATGATGGCAAGCGAGAGGAAGATGATCGATAAGGCGTACGGCGGCGACATCATCGGCGTTTTTGACCCGGGCATCTTCTCGATCGGCGATACGCTGACCACGTCGAAGGAAAGGTTTGCCTATGAAGGGATCCCAACGTTTGCTCCTGAGCATTTTGCGCGCGTCCGGCAGGTGGATACGATGAAGAGGAAGCAGTTTGTCAAGGGCATCAACCAGATTGCCCAGGAAGGCGCGATCCAGATCTTCCAGGAGTACAACACGGGGATGGAGGAGATCATCGTGGGCGTTGTCGGCGTCCTCCAGTTTGATGTGCTGAAATACCGACTGAAAAACGAATACAATGTGGAGATCCTCCTTGAGAACCTGCCCTATGAGCATATCCGCTGGATCGAAAACACAGATGTGGATATGGATCACCTCAGCGGAACCTCGGATATGAAGAAGATCAAGGACTTAAAGGACCGCCCGCTGCTCCTGTTTGCGCACGAGTGGAGCATCCGCATGACGCAGGAGAGGAACGAAGGGCTGATCCTCTCGGAATTTGGCCGCTCCTGATCAGGTCCGGCACTTTTTCCTTTGCAATCAGAGTGATATTTGCTATAATGGAGAAAGATATTAGACAAAACAGGAGGTTTTGAATATGGCTAAGGACGAAAGAAATACGTATACCATACAGAATGACGCCAGTCTCGGCGAGGTAAAGATTGCAGATGAGGTAGTTGCGATCATCGCGGCGCTGGCTGCGACAGAAGTAGACGGCGTGGCTTCTATGGCGGGCAACATTACCAATGAGCTGATCAGCAGGCTGGGCATGAAGAACCTTTCCAAGGGAGTGAAGGTAGACGTACTCGAGGGAGTAGTTACCGTATCCCTTGCGCTGAACCTGAAATATAATTACAGTATTATGGATGTTTCCGCGAAAGTGCAGGAAAGAGTCAAAAACGCAGTGGAGAATATGACGGGACTCGAGGTGGCTGACGTGAATATCAGAGTCGCCGGAGTCGAGATGGAGAAACAGGAGTAATCCTTTCCTCCGCACTGCTGCCGGGCGGCCAGGGGATGTTGTATAACAGGGATGTCGCAAGACATCCTTTTATTAGTAAGAAAGACAGCTTTAAGAACAACAGCAGGAAGAAAGGAGCCGATATGGTTAGAAAGGAACTGCGGGAGCATATTTTTAAAATG
>CALWQS010000006.1 GCA_944383745.1 uncultured Mediterraneibacter sp.
TTTTTGACCACTTTTGATAAAGTTTAGCGCTTGCTGAACTGCGGAGCGCGACGGGCAGCCTTGAGGCCGTATTTCTTACGCTCTTTCATTCTCGGGTCACGTGTAAGGAATCCTGCTGCCTTAAGGACCGGTCTGTAATCAGCGTCTGCCTCAAGAAGAGCTCTCGCGATACCGTGACGGATTGCTCCTGCCTGTCCTGTGTAACCGCCGCCGCGTACGTTTACGATCACATCGAACTTGTCTGTTGTCTCTGTAGCCACGAGCGGCTGGCGGACAACAACCTTCAGAGTCTCAAGTCCGAGATACTCGTCAATGTCTCTTTTATTGATTGTAATCTTGCCTGTTCCAGGTACAAGATAAACTCTTGCTACTGATTTTTTTCTTCTTCCTGTTCCGTAATATTTTGCGTTAGCCACTGTTATATCCTCCTTTCAACCTTTACCTAAAATGTGAGAACTTCCGGCTTCTGAGCCTGATGTGCATGCTCTGGGCCAGCGTAAACATGAAGCTTCTTGATCATGTCTCTTCCCATAGGTCCTTTCGGGAGCATTCCCTTAACAGCCAGCTCGATAACCTTCTCAGGTTTCTTCGCCATCATCTCGGCAAGTGTTGTCTCTCTCATTCCGCCTACATAATCAGAATGATTGTAGTAGATCTTCTGCTGTAATTTCTTTCCTGTTACTTTTACTTTCTCCGCATTGACAACGATCACATAATCTCCTGTGTCAATGTGCGGTGTATATTCCGGTTTGTTCTTTCCTCTGAGCACTTTAGCGACCTCAGATGCAAGACGTCCTAATGTGCAGCCTTCAGCGTCAACCACATACCATTTTCTTTCAATCTTGTCAGGGTTAGCCATATAAGTTTTCATGGGTATTCCTCCTATAATAATCATCAGATAACATTTGCATATATATGTGAAATCAGCACACTCCGGGGCTATGGCGTATACTGTTTCTCCTGTTTTCACGCTGTACTATTATAGTACGCGGCATTTCCCCTGTCAAGCTTTTTTTGCTCTGCCAATTACTATTTACAGTCGTTTCGAAGTATTTTTCGACGCCGGCTCAGCCACTGGACTTCTCCGCCGCCCAAGCGCTGCCGCTGCTGCACCTGTCAGAACCGCAAGCGCTGCCCACCGCATAAGCTCCTGTCCATCTCCTGTAGCCGGGCTTGCCGGATTCTTCGAAAAGGCTGCCCGCGCCGCTGATCCCGCTGTTCCGGCAGAGGCCTTATCCAGCTCCAGCCTGGGGATCTTTTCTGTCGGTGCCAAAGAGGACGGCAGGTCTGTCTGCGCGCCTGCGTCCTTCTTCTTCTCCGCAATGGCAAACAGGCTGAACTGAGCCGTCTCGAACACTGCCGATCCGTTCACTGCGGTAAAAGCAAGCTCCGTCCGCTTCCCTTCCATACTGATATGATACACTGCAAGCCGGTCCGGCGCATATCCGTCCGGAATCGGCACGGATATTTTGACTGAGCCGCCGGGCTGCACCGCATTTCCCGCCATGTCAAAGAAACGGATATCGTAGATTCTAAACCGATCCGAAGTCATAGACAGAAGCATTTTGAGCATTTCATAGCTCTGTCCGCTCTCCAGCGGTGTGACCAGCATGACCGTTCCCTGCGGGATCACCGATACATCCGCCTCCGCCGAGATCCCGGATGCCGGATCTGTCATCTGCCAGATCTGCTGCTCTTCTGCCTCCTGGTCTTCCTCCTGTGCCGGCTCATTTTCCTGCGCTGTCATTTCTTCCTGAACCGGATCCGCCTCCTGCGCCGGCTCATTTTCCTGCGCTGTCATTTCTTCCTGAACCGGATCCGCCCCCTGCGCCGGCTCATTTTCCTGCGCTGTCATTTCTTCCTGAACCGGAGCTTCCTCCTGCGCCGCTGCTTCCCGCACCGGGTCTTCCCCGCTCTGCCCGATGCTTTGTCCGCTCAGATTGTCATTCTCCGCAATATCCGCAGATATCCCGCCTGCCGCTTCACTCTCCACGGCTGTCTGCGGCTCATCCCCCGCAGAATAAGCTTCCTCCGCCCGGATATTTCCCGGAAGCAGCGCCGCAGCAAGAACGCCCGCCAGAAGAAGAGCTGCGGTGCGTTTTCCTTTTCTTCCGATCAATCTCACAATAATCCCTCCGTCCCCGGCGGTCTCATTTCGCACGACCGCCCTTTTATTCAGTATAGCCCGTCGTGAAAACCATGTCAATTCAAGCTTTAGATTAGATGCACATATTTTTTGCTTAAAACGCAATTTTTTTGTTCTTTTTTCACAATTTCTATGATATACTATTAAAGTGTCATTTCTCAAATCAAGATTTGGGAAAAAGTAGAAGAAGTAATGATACGAATCAAAAAGCAAAAAAGGAAGGTACTGAAATTATGTGGGCTTATAATGAAACTTTTTATCAAATATATCCTATCGGATTCTGCGGTGCTCCTGTGCACAACGACGGCATCACAGCACACCGCATTCTCAAGATAGGGGAATGGGCGGAATATCTCCAGAAGCTCGGAATCGGATCCATCATACTCAACCCGATCTTCGAGTCGGACAATCACGGCTATGATACGAGAGATTTCACAAAGATCGACTGCCGGCTTGGAACGAACGAGGATTTTATCGAAGTATGCCGCACGCTGCACGAGCACAACGTGAAGATTATGCTGGACGGAGTGTTCAATCATGTCGGAAGGGGTTTTTGGGCATTCAAAGACGTTCAGGAGAAAAAATGGGACTCCCCGTACAAAGACTGGTTCATCATCAATTTTGACGGCAACAGCGGATGGAACGACGGTTTCTGGTATGAAGGATGGGAGGGACATTATGAGCTGGTGAAACTGAACCTCCGCAATCCGGCTGTTGTCGACTATCTTCTCGGCTGTGTGAAGATGTGGATCGAGGACTTTGGCATCGACGGGCTCAGGCTCGATGTAGCTTATTCCCTCGACCACGACTTCATGAAGCGCCTGCGCAGGTTCTGCGAGGAAGTAAAACCAGGCTTTGCACTGATCGGCGAAGTTCTTTTCGGCGACTACAACCTCATCGTCAATGACGAGATGCTGCACAGCTGTACAAATTACGAGTGCTACAAAGGTATCTTCTCAAGCTTCAACAGCATGAACATGTTCGAGATCGCACACTCACTGAACCGCCAGTACGGTCCGGAACAGTGGTGCATCTACAGGGGCAAGCATCTGATGAATTTTGTCGATAACCATGATGTAACCAGGATCGCGAGCATCCTGACAAACAAAAGCCATCTGCCGCTGACATACGGGCTTCTCTTCGGCATGCCGGGCATCCCGTGCATCTACTATGGCAGCGAGTGGGGCGAGGAAGGCGTCAAGGCGCCGGATAATGATTATGCCCTGCGTCCCTGCTTTGAAGAGCCGAAGCCAAACGAACTGACTGATCTCATCGCAAAGCTGATTGATATCCGCAGAACGAGCGACGCTCTCTGCAACGGAATCTACCGCAACGTAGTCATCACAAACCATCAGCTTATCTTTGAGAGAAAAACCGACAGCGAGAGAATCCTGGTTGCGATCAACGCTTCTGACTCTGAATTTACCGCCGGGAACGGAGAGCTTCAGGGATGCTATGTCGATCTTATAAAGGCGCACGAAGTCTGCGCAGACGCAGCCGACGCCGCCTCCGTCAAAGATGAGGAAGACAAGACGGACAAAGCAGATAAGGCTTCTGCCGGTGCCGTTTCTCAGATCACGCTGAACGGGCAGCTTGTCCTTCCGCCCTACAGCGTGCAATATCTGAAAACCCTGTAATTCAAACTTCTCTCACAAAAAGGACGCTGCGGAAATGCATTCGCTTCCCGCAGCGCCCTTTTTATATCCCGGATCTGAGATCTATCCCTGATCCGCTGATCCTGCTTTTCCCCGGCTGTGCCTTCTCTGCAGACTATTCTCTCACGAGCACCTTCATGATTTCCGCCATGTACATCACATGATAATCTTTTGCCGGATACCATTTTTCATCGATCCCGCCGGCAGTAAAATACTCCGGCGCCATAGGCTGGCTGTACAGCTTTCTGCAGACAAAGATCATATCCGCCTCCTCAAATGCCGTCGTGCCGTCCGTATAATACGGGGTCAGCCCCGCCTCTTTCTCCTTGTCGCAGTCACGTCCTGACTTTGAGCCGCAGATATTGAGCGCCTTTCTGTACTCCTCACCGTAAAATGAAAGCGTGAACAGTTCGCCGTTATCAATAAACTCCTTTGTATATCTCTGCGGACGGATATAGACTGTTGCCACATTTTTCCCCCACATGATCCCCATGGCTCCCCAGCTTGCGGTCATCGTATTGTGCTTCTCTTGATCGCCCGCCGTGACAAGCAGCCATTCTTTACCGATCTTAGTAAACGGATTAAACTGAAGCTCCTCTGCATTCACTTCTCTGAATCCCATGTCTGATCATCCTTTCTTATTTTGCTACAACTCTTCGGAAGTTCTTCTTGCCCTTCTTCACAATGATTCCCTCTCCTGTCAGGGCGTCCTTTGCAAACACTGCGTTGATGTCGCCGACCTTCTCGCCGTCGACTGCGACGCCGCCCTGCTGGACCGCGCGCCTCGCCTCTGACTTGGACGGCACGAGTCCGCTCTTCACGAGCATAGTGAGAATATCAATATTCCCCTCTGCGAAATCTTCTTCCGCCAGTTCCGCTGTCGGCATTTCCGCCGCATTCCCTTTGCTGAACAGGGCGCGTGCGCTCTCCTGTGCCTTCTGCGCTTCCTCCTCGCCATGCACGAGCTTTGTGAGCTCAAATGCCAGGATCTCTTTCGCTGTGTTGAGCTGCGCTCCCTCCCAGGAATCCATCTTGTCGATCTCCTCCAGCGGAAGGAAGGTCAGCATACGGATGCATTTTAATACATCCGCGTCCGCTACATTTCTCCAGTACTGATAGAAGTCAAACGGGGAGGTCTTCTCCGGGTCAAGCCACACCGCTCCGGACTGAGTCTTGCCCATCTTCTTTCCCTCAGAGTTGAGAAGGAGCGTAATCGTCATCGCTCCGGCATCCTCTCCGAGCTTGCGGCGGATCAGCTCTGTTCCCGCCAGCATATTGCTCCACTGGTCATCTCCTCCGAACTGAAGGTTGCAGCCGTACTTCTGGAACAGTGCGTAGAAATCATACGCCTGCATGATCATGTAGTTGAACTCAAGGAAGCTGAGTCCTTTCTCCATTCTCTGCTTATAGCACTCTGCGGTAAGCATCCTGTTTACCGAGAAATGCGGTCCCACTTCTCTCAGGACCTCGATATAGTTCAGGCCAAGCAGCCAGTCCGCATTGTTCACCATCAACGCTTTTCCCTCTGAGAAGTCGATGAACTTGCTCATCTGCTTCTTGAAGCAGTCGCAGTTGTGCTGGATCTGCTCCGGCGTCATCATGCTGCGCATATCTGTCCTGCCGGACGGGTCCCCGATGTAGCCCGTTCCGCCGCCGATCAGGGCGATCGGCTTATTTCCCGCCTCCTGAAGACGTTTCATCAGACACAGCGCCATAAAATGTCCCACATGCAGACTGTCCGCCGTAGGATCAAATCCAATATAAAATACAGCCTTTCCGTTGTTTACCAGGTCTCTGATCCTCTCTTCATCCGTCACCTGGGCGATCAGTCCTCTCGCCTGAAGTTCTTCGTAAATTCCCATCTTCTTTCTCCTTTTCCTTCTATCTGTCTGTATGCTGTATGATACCCCGCATTTCCCCTGCCGATAAGTCTTCCGCAGGATTCTCCTTTCGGGAAATAGAAAAACGTCCTTACTGCTCATCGCAGTAAGGACGAATATGTGCCGTGGTACCACCTTACTTCACCGGCGCCTGTATACAGCATTTCCCCTGCCCTTTCCGGCTGCCGGCCTCATTAAGAGCTGTAACGTGCTCAGTCACGTCGCAGCCTACTCAGCTCTCATCCTTATGAAATCCTTTCGGTGCGAAGCTCGGGGATGTATTCACGGAATGACTATATCATGCGCCTCTCATCATCCGGCTGCTTTCTGTTTTCACAGTCATCTGCTACTTGTTCCCGTCAACGCCTGTCTCATATGTAGCATATCTTAGTCCATCGCGTCTGTTTTGTCAAGCCTCTTCCGGCAGGCTTTGCAGAACTTGGACAGCCCGTCTGACCTGTTCCCTGTCCGTCTGCCAGATCTCGAACTCGCTGAAGCCCGGTATCCCCATCGGAACACCTTCCCGGCGGAACTCCATGCGGCTGTCCATTACTTTTTTCCCCGACATATGGAATGCGCGCACTGCCGTACAGCCCGCCAGCTTCTCGATCACCCCCGGATTAACGCCCGCTCCTGCAAGTATCTCAGCCCTGCCGGCCGCCTGTTCCGCCAGTTCCGCCAGCAAGCCGCGTCCTTCCCATGCAGAACTCTTCTGCCCGCTGGTAAGGATCGTGTCAATTCCAAGCGATGCGCACTGCTCCAGTGCTTCATATGGATCGCGGCATACATCAAACGCCCTGTGGAGAGTGATACCGATATCTCCCGCGGCGTTCACCAGCACTTCCATCCGCTCCATATCTAATGTTCCATCCGGATTCAGCATGCCGATCACAACGCCGTCAGCCCCCAGTTCCCGGAACATCTCAACTTCCTCTTTCAGTGTCTGGAACTCGTAGTCGTCATAACAGAAATCGCCGAATCGAGGTCTCAAAAGAGTCCGTATCTTCAGATCTGTATATTTTCTGATCTGCTTAAACAGTGCCGGACTCGGCGAGAGTCCTCCGATCACAAGTCCGGAACAGAGCTCAATCCGGTCAGCCCCGCCTTCCTGCGCCGCCACTGCCGACTGTACGCTGTCGGCGCACACTTCAAGAATATAGGACATTTCTATTTCCTCCTTCCCTCAGCCATCAAATCAGCACAGAACAGATTCTGTGCAAAAGCGTCCTGAAACTCAATTAGGGACGCGGCGAAACAAAATCCCGCCGCGTCCCCAATCTCAAAAGGGATTATCATATGTATGTTTTTACTTGCAAAGTTTTTTGAACTCGTCAGCTACAAACTGAACCTGCATACCAATGATGACCTGAATGTCAGTCTTGGACGGACGGATCACACCTGAAACGCCGGCTGATTTGATCTTCTTCTCGTCAACCTTTGTGTAATCCTTAATCTCAAGACGAAGTCTTGTGATACAGTTGCTGACTGTCTTAACGTTCTCTTTTCCTCCAACGCCTTCCAGAATGATCTTAGCTACTTCTGTAAAGTTGTTGTTGGAAAGCTTAACCTGTTTCTCTGCTTCCTGATCATCATCCTCGCGTCCCGGTGTCTTCAGATCAAACTTCGTGATCGCGAAACGGAATACCACATAGAATACAACGAATGCTGCAATACCAAGCGGAATGATCATCCATGTGTTCGCAGCCGCCGGAAGGGAAGCTGAGAACAGAAGGTCAGTAGCTCCGGCTGAGAAGCTGAATCCTGCACGGAATCCAACAAGCACTGTGATTACTGTGAAGATAGCATACAGCAGTGCGTAGATAGCATACAGCGCCGGTGCAAGGAACATGAAACCGAACTCGAACGGCTCTGTAACACCGCAGACAAATGCTGCGATAGCTGCGGAAGCAACAAGACCGATAGCAGCCTGTTTCTTTCCAGGCTTCGCTGTGTGAACCATAGCCAGAGCAGCACCCGGAACACCGAACATCATACACGGGAAGAATCCTGACATGTACATACCAAGGCTCCATGTAACGTCCGCGCTTGTCTCGCCTGCCCAGAAGTGAGTCAGGTCGCCAAGTCCGATTGTGTCAAACCAGAATACGTTGTTCAGCGCGTGGTGCAGGCCGAACGGGATGAGCAGTCTGTTGAAGAATGCATAGAGACCAGCTCCTACAGCATCCAGTTTTGCGATTCCTTCGCCCAGCATAACCAGTCCTGTGAAGACGATCGGCCATACGAACAGAAGAACTACTGATACAATGATGGAAACAACACCTGCTACGATAGCTACGCAGCGCTTGCCGCTGAAGAATGACAGCCAGTCCGGAAGCCTCGTGCCCTTAAATCTGTTGTAGCACAGAGCGCCGATCACACCAGCGATGATACCGATAAACGGGTTCTGGATCTTGTCGAATGCCAGTGTCGCGTCCTCAGAAAGTGTTCTGATAACGGATACGTTAGCTGTTGACAGAAGGTTGATCATCATCAGCCAGGATACAAGAGCAGCAAGACCGCCTGTACCGTCGTTGTCTTCTGACATTCCAACACCTACACCAATTGCGAACAGGATTGCCATGTTGTCGATGACAGCGCCGCCCGCTTTCACCAGATAGTATCCAATCTGCTGAACAATACCTGTAACTTCACCGCCCTGCATGGTTGACGGGCAGAGCAGATATCCGATACCCATAAGGATACCACAGATAGGCAGCGTTGCTACAGGAAGCATCAGGGATTTTCCTAATTTCTGTAAAAACTTCATACGTTTTCCTCCTTTTTTAAACTCTCATTGCTAATCCCTTTATGTATTTCAACCGGTCACAATGCCGGTCAAAATCAAAATTATTTTTTAATGACGACAGCGTCGTCCCCCGGATTCACATCGCTTCCTGTGATTCCTTCAACGGAAGCATAATCCGGCGTGTTGCAGACAAGCATCGGAGTAATGGTATCGTAGCCTGCCGCTTTTACTTTATCCAGGTCAACCTCAAGAAGAAGGTCGCCTTTCTTCACCTGGTCGCCGGCTTTCACATGTCCTGTAAAGCCGTCTCCATTCATCTTGACTGTGTCCAGTCCCACATGGATGAGCACCTCAGCTCCGAAGTCTGTAGTCATGCTGACAGCATGGAGCGTGTCAAAGACCATGCCGATCTCACCGTCCGCCGGGGCATAGATCTTACCCTCTGACGGAATAACAGCCATTCCTTTTCCGAGCATCTCCTCCGCAAAAGTCGGATCATTCACCTCGCTCAGCGGAACCGCTTTTCCCTTTGCCGGGGCGCCGAGAACATAATTATCATCCTTTTTCTTAAAAAAATTGAACATTTCTCCTCCTATTCTTCTGCCATTGCAATCCGACGGATATGAATGGACAGATACATAATCTCTTCTGCCGACAGCCTGCACCCTGCCGACTCCTCAATGTAGTCTGCAATTTTTTCACTGCACGCATACTCTTTCGAATACTTCTTTTTCATCATCTCAGCCAGTTCGCTCTCTTCATCGGGAAGAAGTTCCTTCCGGTATACCCGCTGAAGCAGGAACTTGACATGTGTGATAAATCTTTCATAATGCAGGCTTCCTTCATCCAGCCGGATGCCCAGCTCTCTGGTAACTATGTTGAGAATATCCTTCATCTGATTCGGAAAATGCAGCGCATCGCGGATATCTGTACCATATTCAGCATTCACAAAATGAAGTGCTATAAATCCTGCCTCGTCTTCCGGAAGACTTACATGAAGCCGCTCTCGGATCAGGTCAATCGCATATTTTCCAAGTTCATACTCCTGTGTGTAGAACCGTTTGATCTCCCACAGCAGGGCATTCTCAAGATTAATTCCCTTCTGGTATCTCTCGATCGCGAAATTGATGTGATCTGTCAAAGTTACGTAAATACTCTGATTCAGCTTCAGCTTCAACGTGCTCTTCGCGTAGGAAATAATATCATTTGAGATTTGAGCATGTTCCAGCGGCATATTTGCCAGCAGCTCCTTGAACTGTTCTGCAACACTCTGACTCTTGATCCTGAAAATTTTCTCAATCTTAGATTGATTGATGACAGCACCGGCTTTCACTCCGAAACCAATGCCCCTTCCCATCACTACTACTTCTCTTCCAGTCTCATCATAAGCAGAAACAATATTATTGTTAATTACTTTCTCTACAGTCATAATGTGCCTTCCATAGGACAAAAAAACCAAATCTTATAAACACCTATTTTGCTTTGTTTATAAAATTTGGTTTTGCCTGCCTCACAGTAACAATCCAGTACTATTTAAATCATATGTAAACTATAGCAAATAAATACAATAAAGTCAATTCGAAACTTTATTTTTTGTTTATAATGTTTATTTTTTGTTTATTTTTATAATTACTGCTGTTTCCCGTTTACATAGACAGCTTTGACATTCAGATTGTCGTCCAGAAGAACAAAGTCCGCGTCTTTTCCGTCGGAAATACTTCCGCATCTGTCATAGATGCCGATCTCCTTCGCAGGATTGACAGAAGCGCATGCAACTGCGTCTTCCAGCGGGATTCCCATCTTCTGCACCGCGACTTTCAGGCAGCCCATAAGGTTTGTGGCTGATCCCGCAATCGTCCCGTCTGCAAGTGTCGCCAGAGGTCCTTTCACGAAAACGTCCTGTCCGCCCAATGTATACTGTCCGTCCGTAAGTCCGGTCGCCCTCATGCTGTCGCTGATCAGGATAACTCTGTCCGCTCCGAACATTGCAAACGTTGCGCGGACAACTGACGGATGGATATGCACCCCGTCGCAGATCAGTTCGACATGGCACTTCTCATCATCGCGGGCAGCTCCGATCACTCCTGGAGCCCTGTGCGTAAATGCCGGCATGGCATTGTAGAGATGTGTTACGTGGCTGGCGCCTCTCTCAAGAGCCTCAGCAGCCGTATCGTAGTCTGCCACAGTATGGGCGATAGAGATCACCACATCGTCCTTCATCTCATCGATAAATTCCATTGCGCCGTCATTTTCCGGAGCAATGTCTACCAGCTTGATCAGGCCGCCCGACTCTTCCTGCAGTTTTTTGAAAAGGACGGCATCGCACTTCCTGATATGATCCGCCGCCTGGGCACCTTTTTTCTTCTCGCTGATGAAAGGTCCTTCCATATTGATGCCGACAAGCTTGGCGCCTTCTCCGCCTTTGTAGTCCGCAGCCGTCTTCATGATCTCATGGAGATCAGCTTCTGACAGCGTCATTGTCGCCGGACAAATGGAGGTCACGCCGATAGACGCCTCATACTTCGCCATATTGGCAATCGCCTCGGTGCTCGCGTCACAGAAATCATCCCCCACGCATCCGTGGAAATGGATATCCACAAGCCCGGGTATCATATAACAGCCTTCACCGTCGACGACTTCGCCGTCCGCCTCATTCACCGGAACAAATCTTCCGTCTTTCACTCCGGCTTCTCCTTCTGTAAAAATCCTGTCTTCCCCAAATATTTTTACATTTTTGATGATCATATTTCAGAATCCTTCTTTCTATTATCTCGGAATTTTCGATAAAGCAGCGCTGTCTGCAACGATAACAACATCATTGTGAAGCTGAAGGATCGACGCCGGCACTTCCGGAGTCACCGGTCCGAAGAACGCCTTCGCCACAATATCAGCCTTCGCCTCTCCATTCACGACGAGCAGGATCTTCTTCGCTCTCATGATTGTTCCGATTCCCATTGTATATGCCTGTCTCGGCACATCGTCGGCAGATGCGAAGAAACGTTTGTTTGCCTCAATTGTACTTTCCGTCAGGTCAACGCAGTGTGTCACCTTCGCAAAAGAAGAATCCGGCTCATTAAATCCGATATGGCCGTTGTGGCCCAGGCCAAGGAGCTGAATATCTACGCCGCCCATAGAGCGGATCAGTTCTTCATATCTCGCGCACTCCTTCTCTGCATCAGGCTCTGTTCCGTCCGGTACATTTGTATTCTCCGGTTTGATATTCACCCTGTCAAACAGATGCTCGTGCATGAAATAGTAATAGCTCTGGTCATTCTCTCTGTCCAGGCCTTTGTATTCATCCAGATTCACAGTCTTTACCTCGCTGAAATCCAGATCGCCCTTTTCATACCATTCTACAAGCTGATCGTATGTACCGATCGGTGTAGATCCGGTTGCAAGTCCTAAAACACAGTCCGGTTTCAGGATAACCTGTGCAGACAGAATGTTTGCCGCCTTTCTGCTCATTTCCTGATAGTCTTTTGCCTCATAAATTTTCATCTGACTCATCCTCCTCAGCTTTATTTTTTGTACCGGGCGCTGCCCCGTACCTCTCGGTGCGATCCCCGTTCTGCCACGCAGCTCGATTCCGCTCCGCTCCATCTCGCTGTGGCGTCCCGCCGTACCTCTCGGTGCGATTCCCGTTCTGCCACGCAGCTCGATTCCGCTCCGCTCCATCTCGCTGTGGCGTCCCGCCACATACAGGTACATGGAGACATTCCGATGCAAGCCAGCTTGCTCGGACTGTCCCCATATACCTGTGCGTGGCAGAACGGGATACAAAGAAACCAGATTTCCAGGGCATAAAGTGGTACTTTACTTCTTGAAAATCTGGTTTTGCCTTCCATAGAGTAACAACCCAGTGCTTACAGCTAAATTAATACTAACAATCGCGCGCTGAATTGTCAAGCCTTAACAGTCAGTTCTTTTATTTTCCTCGCTTTTATAGACAATTTTCACAAGCACGAGACCTTGCGGGGGGGCTGTAGCGCCGGCTGTCCCGCGGTCTTCCGCCTCGAGGATCTCCTTCACCCGGGCGGGGGGATAGAAGCCTCTTCCCACTCTGATCAGAGTGCCGGCTATAATCCGCACCATATTATACAGGAAGCCGTTCCCGGTGATCCGGATCGTGATCAGGCTTCCTTCCCGAACGACGTCAAGCTCGTAGATCGTCCGCACTGTGTCCTCCACATCTGTATGTATATTGCAGAAGCTCTTGAAGTCATGCTCCCCCTTCAGATACTCCGCCGCCTCCTGCATTTTCCCGGCATCAAGCGGATAGGAGACAAAATATGTGTCCCTCCTGCGGAGCGGGTCCGGCATCTCGCTGTTCAAAATGTGATATTCATACGTCTTCACCGTGTCCTGATAGCGCGGATGCCAGTCCGTCGGCACCTCTTCCGACCGCACGGCGACAACATCCTCCGGCAGCCTCTGGTTCAGGGCATACGCGATCCGCTCCCCGGGGATCGTCGTGTCTGAGTCAAAGACCGCCACGTTGCCCCTGGCGTGCACGCCGGAGTCTGTCCTGCTCGCACCGATCACCGTGATCTTCTCGCCTGTCAGTTCCGAGAGAGCGCGGTTGAGCACCCCCTCCACTGTGATCCCGTTGGGCTGAACCTGCCACCCGCAGTAATCTGTCCCGTCATAAGCGACAGTGAGTTTAAACCGTCTCATGCTTCCTCCCCTCAGAAGATCCACAGCTTAAAAGGCACGAACCTTCCGACTGCAAAAATCACTATCATGTAAATCACTGTTATCACATACGCCCATCTGTCCTGCGCCTTATATCTCAGAGGCTTCATCTTTGTCCGTCCCTCGCCGCCGTTATAACACCTCGCCTCCATAGCCATCGCAAGATCATTGGCGCGGCGGAACGCCGAGACAAAGAGCGGTACGAGAATCGGAGTCATAGCCTTGGCACGCTGTATGATATTCCCCGATTCAAAATCTGCTCCGCGGGCGATCTGCGCCTTCATAATCTTGTCTGTCTCTTCCAGAAGAATCGGGATAAAGCGCAGGGCGATCGACATCATCATCGCCACCTCATGCACCGGGACATTAATCTTGTTCAGAGGCCTGAGCAGCTTCTCAAGGCCGTCTGTAAGTCCGTTTGGGGAAGTTGTAAACGTCATAATCGAGGACCCCATCACAAGATAAATCAAGCGGACCGCCATGAAAACCGATGTGCGCAGCCCTTCCTCTGTAATCGTAAAGATCCAGAAATGCACCAAAGTATCCCCGCCCCGGGTAAGGAAGAGGTTCATTACCACAGTGAACATCAGAAGGATCACTATTGGCTTTAACCCTTTGACAATATATTTCACCGGCACCCTGGACATGCTGATCACACACCCGAGAAATATCGTGGCAATCACATAGCCCGGGAGGCTGTTCTGTATAAAGAGAGACACGAGAAACAGAAGGGTACAGACAATCTTCACCCTGGGATCCAGTCTGTGTATCGGGCTCTCTGCCGGATAGTACTGTCCGATCGTTATATCTCTAATCATGGAAACTCCTCATTATCTCGTCCGCCGCTTCCCCGATTGTCGTCGCATCTGTCGACACCTGGAAGCCGCGTTCCTTCAAATCGTGCATAACATAAGTAACCTGGGGAGCCGCCAGCCCCACCTTCTCCAGCTCTTTATAATGGGAAAAGACTTCCTTCGGAACCCCGTCCAGCATCTTCTCTCCACGGTTCATCACGATAATGCGTTCCACATAATTCGCGATGTCCTCCATGCTGTGGGAAACGAGGATCACCGTCATCCCTGTCTCGCGGTGCAGATGCTCGATCTGATCCAGGATTTCGTCTCTTCCCTTCGGGTCAAGCCCGGCGGTCGGTTCGTCCAGCACCAGCACCTTCGGATGCATGGCAAGGATCCCCGCGATCGCAACACGCCGCTTCTGTCCCCCGGACAGCTCAAACGGAGACTGCCTGTAATATTTCTCCGGAAATCCAACCAGATCCAGCGCCTCTCTCGCGCACTTCTCGCATTCTTCCGCCGACAGCCCCTGATTCTTCGGTCCGAAGCACACGTCTCTCAGCACATCCTCTTCGAAGAGCTGATACTCCGGATACTGGAAGACGAGCCCGACCTGGCTGCGCAGCCTCTTCATATCATATCCTTCATCATAAATATTCTGTCCGTCATACAGGACTTTGCCCGATGTTGCCTTCATCAGGCCGTTGAGATGCTGGATCAGCGTAGACTTGCCGGAACCGGTGTGTCCGATAATCCCGACGAACTGTCCCTGAGCGATCTCAAGGCTGACATCCTTCAGCGCATGCTTCTCATACGCGGTGCCCGGGCTGTATACATAATTCACATGTTCTAACGCAATCGACATAATGCCTCCACCAATTCTTCCCTTCTCAAAATCCCCCGCGGCAGGTCCAGTCCCCGTTTCCTGAGTTCTTCTGCCAGCATAGTAACCTGCGGCACATCCATCCGATAGGATTTCAGTTCATCCACCCTGCTGAAGATCTCTCTCGGCGTCCCGTGCATGACAATATGTCCGTCATCCATCACAAAGACCTGATCCGCATCAATGACTTCTTCCATATAATGTGTGATCAGTATGACCGTCACATTTTTTTCTTTTCTCAGCTTCTCGACTGCCCGGATCACCTCCCGGCGTCCGTTCGGATCCAGCATGGCGGTCGGCTCGTCCAGGACGATGCACTTCGGCTCCATGGCGATGACTCCTGCAATGGCGACACGCTGCTTCTGTCCGCCGGACAGTTTGTTCGGGGAGGATTTTCTGTACTCCAGCATTCCCACCGAACGCAGGCTGTCCTCCACCCGCTTCCAGATCTCGTCGGTCGGAACGCCCAGATTCTCCGGACCGAACCCTACGTCTTCCTCTACCACAGTCCCAATGATCTGATTGTCGGGATTCTGGAACACCATTCCTGCGGTCTGCCTGACATTCCACAGTTCCGCCGGATCACGGGTGTCTCTTCCGTCCACCCACATCGTCCCGCCGGTAGGCACAAGGATTGCGTTCATATGCTTCGCAAGGGTAGACTTGCCTGAGCCGTTATGACCGAGCACGGCCACGAAAGAGCCTTGGGGCACATCGATATCCACGCCGTCGATCGCGCGGTTCGTCCCGATCACATTTCCTTCTTCGTCTCTTTTATCATATTCATATACAAGCTTCTCGGCGTGTATCATCTTCATCGGCGTCCCGCCTCCATCTTCTATCTTTCAGAACTCTCGCGCGGAGTCCCGTTCTGTGTCTGAGCTTATCGGACTTTATTGTACGGCATAGCACAGTATTTTGCAAGGTTATCTTGCAGGGCGGCCGCTCCGCCGCAGGCCGCGTGCTGCTATTCGCATCCGACGGATGTGATTCAAAACTTGCCTAAAAGCCCTCCCTGTTTGAAAAACTTTTCTGCCGCCTGCCCCCGACTTTCGTCTGAAGTATTGTCTCTGCCCTGCAAATGTGAGAAAATCATCTTATATATACAGAAGACACGGAGGTGGTGAAACATGCCTGAATATATCATGGCGCTGGATGCAGGGACGACCAGCAACCGATGCATCCTTTTTAACAAAAAGGGGGAAATGTGCTCTGTCGCGCAGAGAGAGTTCACGCAGTATTTCCCCCGCCCCGGCTGGGTGGAGCACGACGCGGACGAGATCTGGGCGAGCCAGCTGGGTGTCGCCGTAGAAGCAATGAACAAGATCAATGTCACTGCCGCGGACATCGCAGCCATCGGCATCACAAACCAGCGCGAAACTGCCGTCGTATGGGATAAGGAAACCGGCGAACCGGTCTATCGCGCCATTGTCTGGCAGTGCCGCAGGACCTCAGAATACTGCGACCTTCTGAAAGAAAAGGGGCTGACGGAAAAATTCCGTCAAAAAACCGGCCTGGTGATCGACGCCTACTTTTCCGGCACAAAGGTAAAATGGATTCTGGACAATGTGCCCGGAGCCAGGGAGCGCGCCGAGCAGGGCAGTCTTCTCTTCGGCACTGTGGAGACCTGGCTGATCTGGCGCCTGACCAAGGGCAGGGTGCATGTGACGGATTATTCCAACGCTTCCCGCACCATGCTCTTCAATATCAATACGCTGGAGTGGGACGACGAGATCCTTGCCGAGCTGGATATCCCGAAAAGCATGCTTCCGAAGCCGGTGCCGTCAAGCTGCATCTACGGCGAAACCGATCCTTCTTTCTTCGGCGGCCCTATCCCTATCGCCGGCGCTGCCGGCGACCAGCAGGCAGCTCTCTTCGGCCAGACGTGCTTTTCGCCCGGAGAGGCGAAGAACACCTACGGGACAGGCTGCTTCCTTCTTATGAACACCGGTGACAAGCCCGTTTTCTCCAAAAACGGACTGGTGACTACAATCGCCTGGGGTCTGGACGGAAAGGTGACTTACGCGCTGGAAGGATCCATCTTTGTAGCAGGGGCTGCGATCCAGTGGCTGCGGGATGAAATGCGCCTGATCGATTCAGCAGCGGACTCGGAGTACATGGCGAACAAAGTGCCCGACACCAACGGCTGCTACGTAGTTCCTGCATTCACAGGCCTCGGGGCTCCTCACTGGGATCAGTACGCCCGCGGAACGATCGTGGGCATCACCCGCGGCGTGAATAAGTACCACATCATCCGCGCCACTCTGGACTCCATCGCTTACCAGGTAAATGACGTACTGGTCGCAATGGAAGCAGATTCCGGCATTTCTCTTGCCGCGCTGAAAGCGGACGGCGGCGCGAGCGCCAATGATTTTCTCATGCAGACTCAGGCCGACATCATCAACGCCCCTGTCAACCGTCCGGTGTGCGTGGAGACAACGGCAATGGGCGCCGCTTATCTGGCGGGGCTTGCCGTTGGGTACTGGAAGGACTGCGGCGAAGTCCTGGCAAACTGGGCCATCGACCGCACCTTCACCCCCGCCGTCAGCGAGGCGAACCGCGCCTCCCGGATCAAAGGATGGAACAGAGCCGTCCGCTATGCTTACGGATGGGCAAAAGAGGACAGCGCTCCATAGCGCTGTCCTCCCTCTTATTCCTGCCGGTTTTCCTGCTGTACGGTTCCCTTGCTGCAGATCAGTCCTGCAGCATTTTTTTCAGCATCGCGTTCACCATGCCCGGGTCTGCCTTCCCCTTCATCGCGCGCATGGTCTGCCCGACCAGCGCGCCCATAGCCTTCTCTTTGCCGCCTCTGTAGTCTTCCACTGCCTTCGGGTTATCCGCAAGGACTTTCTCGATGACTCCCCGCAGGGCATCCTCGTCGTTCACCATGCCGAGTCCCTGCTCTTTTACATATGCCTCCGGCTCCACATCATCTGTGAAGATCTTTTCGAATACCTTCTTCGCGACCGAGCTGTTGACTGTCCCGGCGTCTGCAAGCTCGATCAGCTTCGCCAGATTAGCCGGGGAGAATGTCAGGTCCTCCGGCTCCATATCGTGCTCCTTCATCAGGCGCATCGTCTCCACCATCAGCCAGTTCGCCGCCTTCTTCGGCTTGCCGCAGAGGGCGGCCGTCTCTTCAAAAATATCCGCCATACGCTTGGATTCTGTAATGATCTCGGCGTCGTACCTGGGAATATCAAATTCTCTCTTATAGCGCTCCAGCTTCTCCGTGCGCAGCTCCGGCTGTCTCGCCTTCACCTCTGCGATCCATTCGTCGCTGATCACGATCGGCACGAGATCCGGTTCCGGAAAATAGCGGTAATCCTGGGCGTCCTCCTTGGAACGCATGGCATAAGAGTGTTCCTTGTTGTCGTCCCAGCGCCTGGTCTCCTGGACAACTTCCTTTCCCGCTTCAAGCAGCTCGATCTGCCGTTCCCGCTCTCCCTCGATCGCACGCGCGATCGCCTTGAAGGAGTTCAGGTTCTTCATCTCTGTCCTTGTGCCGAGCTTCCCTGAGCCCGCCTCTCTCACTGAGAGGTTCACGTCCGCGCGCATGGAGCCCTCCTGCAGCTTGCAGTCAGATGCGCCGAGGTACTGTACGATCATCCGCAGCTTCTCCAGATACGCGATCACTTCCTCCGCCGAGCGCATATCCGGCTCAGACACGATCTCCACCAGCGGCACGCCGCTCCTGTTGTAGTCCACAAGAGAGGTATCGTCCCACTCGTCGTGGACCAGCTTGCCCGCATCCTCCTCCATGTGCATCTCGTGGATCCTTACCTTCTTCCTGCCCGCGCCGGTCTCGATCTCGACCCAGCCGTCTCTTGCAATGGGCAGGTAGAGCTGAGATATCTGGTAGTTCTGCGGATTATCCGGATAGAAATAATTCTTCCGGTCAAACTTGCAGACCTGTGTGATCCTGCAGTTCGTCGCAAGGCCGATAGCCATCGCGTACTCCACCACCTGTCTGTTCAGCACCGGAAGCGCTCCCGGCATGCCGGTGCACACAGGACATGTATGGGTATTCGGGGCGCCGCCAAATTCTGTGCTGCACCCGCAGAAAATCTTCGTCTTCGTGGCGAGCTCGATATGCACTTCAAGCCCGATGACTGTCTCATACTGTTTCGCCATATCCCTTACGCCTCCTTCCCGATCTGCGCCGGCGTCTCGAACTGCTTCTGTGTCGCGCACTCATATGTGTACGCCGCGCGGATGAGTGTTTTCTCCTGAAATACATTGCCGATCAGCTGCATTCCGACGGGCAGGTTTCTGCTGTCTCTGCCGACAGGCACGCTCATGCCCGGAAGTCCCGCCAGGTTCACGGAGATTGTGTAAATATCTCCGAGATACATCTTGATCGGGTCGCTCAGGCTGCTGCCGAGCTCCGGCGCAGTCGTCGGGGCCGCCGGCCCGAGGATCACATCGTATTTCTCAAACGCCCTGTCAAACGACTGCTTGATCAGCGCCTTCACCCGGAGCGCCTTCAGGTAATATGCGTCATAATATCCCGAGCTCAGCACAAAAGAGCCGAGCATAATCCTGCGCTTCACCTCCGCGCCGAACCCCTCGGAGCGGGTCTTCTTGTACATATCATGGAGCCCGTCATAGCCCGATGCCCGGTATCCGTACTTGACGCCGTCGAACCGCTCCAGGTTGGAGCTCGCCTCCGCCGCCGCGATCGTGTAGTATGCGGGAATCGCATATTTCACAAGACCAAGATCGAACATCTCTACAGAAGCGCCCCTCTCTTCCAGGACTTCCGCCGCGCGCAGGACAGCTTCCTTCACCTCGCCGTCAAGCCCCTCTCCCATGTAGTCGCGGGGGATACCGATCCGCAGCCCCTTCACATCGTCCGCAAGAGCCTCTGTAAAACGGTAGTCTTCCCTCGGTATGGATGTACTGTCCTTCGTGTCATGGGACGCCACTGCCTCGAGAAGGGCCGCGCAGTCCGCCACATCCTTTGTGATCGGGCCGATCTGGTCAAGGGACGAGCCGTAAGCGATCAGCCCGTAACGGGAAACCGTGCCGTAAGTCGGCTTCAGCCCTACCACGCCGCAGAACGAGCTGGGCTGGCGGATCGAGCCGCCTGTATCTGATCCAAGTGCCAGGAAACACTCTTCCGCCGCCACCGCCGCGCAGGAGCCGCCGGAAGACCCGCCCGGCACATGCGCTGTATTGTGCGGATTTTTCGTGGGACCGTAATAAGAAGTCTCCGTCGTGCTCCCCATGGCGAACTCATCCATATTTGTCTTGCCGATGATGACCGCGCCTGCCTTCCTGAGATTCTCCACCGCCTCCGCGGTGTAGGCCGGCTTAAAATTCGAGAGGATCCTGGAGCTGCATGTGGTAAGCTGCCCGCGGATGCACATATTGTCCTTCACCGCCGCAGGCACTCCCGCCAGCGGTCCGGCGGGCTCTCCTGAATCAATCTTTTTCTGGATCTCCGCCGCCTGTCTGTAAGCTCCCTCTCTGTCAATCGTCACATAACTGTTGATGACAGGCTCTGCCGCCTCTGCGCGGGCAAGTACAGCATCTACTGCCTCCCGCACGGCAATTTCCTTCTTCCTTATCTTTTCTCCAAGTTCCAGTGCTGTAAGCTTCAATATATCCATCGTCTTCACCGTCCCTTTCGTCTCTACCCGATCGTGCGCGGCACCTCAAAGCTGTCCTCCTTGCAAAGAGGCGCATTTGCCAGCGTGTCCTCCCTGTTGTCGCCGTTTGTCACCACATCTTCGCGGAACACATTGTTCACAGGGAACACATGGGACATCGGTTCAATACCGGAGGTATCCAGCTCATTCAGCGTATCGATGTAGTCGAGCATCTTTTCCATGTCGCTCTTCGCCGCTTCCTTCTCCTCGTCCGTCAGCTCCAGCTTCGCGAGGATCCCCACATACTCTATCGTCTCATCGGAAATCTTATTTGCCATCTCTGTCCTTCCTTTCTTCTGCCATCCTGTCGTTCGATCCTATCTGTATCTGTCATAATATGCGTCATAATCCTGACTGCCTATGATGGGACTCGGCACAAGAGTGACACCGTCTCCGTCCGCTGTAATCTCAGTTCCTGCCGGGAGCACCGCATTGCGGTAAGCATCCTGTCCTTCCTCAAACCAGATGTTCTGCCACCAGTAATTCAGATCATCCTCCTCGTAGATCTCGCCAAGATATACACTGTACTCCACAGTCACCCAGTCTGAACCTCTGATATCATAGATGCCTTCCGGGAAATCCTCTCCTGCGGTGTATATCTGCTCCGCCTCAAGCGTCACGCTCTCCGTCAGAGGATTCGTCTCCGCCGACATCGCCTGCACCTGCGCGTTCTCAGAATGAAAATTTAAGCCGACAGCCCCGGAGATGGAAACAACTGCGCCCTCATAGAGCCTCACGTCCTCGAGCACTGTCATCTCATTGTAATCCTCGTTATTTCCGAGATACTGATACAGGTAGATACTGTTCTCCGGATCATCCACATTCAGCGTGCCCGCTCCGTCAGCAAGTTCTACTGTGTAGCTTCCCTCCGGCAGATTGATCCCCACGCAGTATTCCCCTTTTTCAAGAAGCGCATCATATATCTCACCGCTCTCGGAGAGTTCTCTTGTCACGAACTGATATTCATCATAGACATAATCCTGATCTTCCATATCGTACAATACGTCCTGAGTCTCCTGATCTGAAAGATCAAAAAGCTCTTTGACAAGAGGCACGCCTGCCATGATGATAAGGATGACCGCTGTGATCCATCCGATATATCTCTTCGCACGCACATCAGCCGGCTGTTTTTCCGCTGCAGCCCGGCGCACAGCCTTCTGCATTTTTGCCGCCGTATTCTTCTCTTTCTTTAAAAAATCCTCTGCCTTTACTACAGTCTTCCCGGACATTTTTTCCGCAGTCCCGGCGCTTTTTTCCACCTTCGCAGCTGCCGTTTCTTTCGCCTGCCGGTCCGATATCTTCACAGCCTGCGTGCGGCTGCTCTCATTCAGGCGGTATTTCTTCTGCGCATTTTTCGCATTGTCCAGCCCGCAGGCCGTGCACCGTCCGTTCTCCAGTTTTCCTCCGCACAGGTAACATCTTTGTTTTCCAAACATAGGCTTCCCCCACCTCATTCATCTCTGCCGCTCATCCTCAGCTCTCTGCTCCGGTCACGGCTCCAGTCTGCTCATGTCTCTCGGGAAGAGGGTCGTCTCGCGGACATTGTCCTCTCCCAGAAGCTTCATTGTCAGACGTTCCAGCCCGATCCCCAGTCCGCCGTGGGGCGGCATGCCGTGCTTGAACGCGCTGAGATACTGCTCCATTCCCTCTTCCGTCATTCCCCGCTTCTCCATCTTGGCGAGGAGTTCCCGGTAATCATGGATGCGCTGTCCTCCGGTGGTGATCTCCATCCCCCTGAAGAGAAGGTCAAAGCTCAGCGTATACGTCTCATCCTTCGGATCGTCCATGGCATAAAAGGGACGTTTCTTTGAAGGATAGTGCGTCACGAACACGAAGTCCGCGTCCCACTCCTCCTTCGCGTACTGGCTGATCAGCGTCTCCTCCTCCGGCTCAAGGTCGAACGGGTTCCTGATCTTTCTGCTGTACTTCTCTGACACGAGGCGCTTGATCTCGTCGAAACGAACCTCAGGGATCTGCTCCACTGCCGGAAGCTCCACACCCAGGATCTTCAGCTCCCTGCCGTACTCCTCTGCAAGCAGCTTCATCGTATACTGCAGGAATCCGGTCTCCATTGCCATGAGATCTTCGAATCCATCGATATATCCCATCTCAAAGTCAAGGCTTGTATATTCGTTCAGGTGGCGCTTTGTGTTGTGCTTCTCCGCCCGGAAGACCGGCCCCGTCTCAAAGACTCTGTCGAATACACCCACCATCATCTGCTTATAAAACTGAGGGCTCTGCTGGAGCACTGCCGGCCTGTGAAAATAATCCAGCCGGAACATGTTCGCCCCGCCCTCCGCGCTTCTGGCGCCGATCTTCGGTGTGTGGATCTCTGTGAAACCCTCACCGTAAAGGAAATCACGGAATCCTCTCATGATCCCCTACTGAATCTTGAACTTCGCTCTCTCCCGGATGTTCCGGAGAGAGATTGGCCTGTAGTTCAGTTTTGCCTCCAGGGATGTGTTGAGCTTCCATTTGGCGACCGCGAGGGGCATGGGCTCCGCAGGTGCGCTCAGCACCTCAAGTCCGTTCAGCCTGATCTCGATCCCGTTCGGCGCCTTGTCCGACTCGGTCAGCAGCCCGGTGACTTCCACCGCATCCGCCTCTTTCACATCCTTGAGTTCAAATCCGGATACGCCTTCTTCAAACACACACTGCACAAGCCCTTCCCGCTTGCGCAGGATGATGAATGCAATGTTCCCCATGTCGCGGATCACGTGCACAGCGCCGTTTACCCGCACCTCCCTGCCGGTCATTTCCCCGGTCAGAAGTTCACTCAATTCCAGTGTCCGTGATTTTTTCTTTCCTGTTACAAACTCCATTTCTCATTCTCCTTTCAGATCCTGCATCCCGGAGAAATAAAGAAAGCCCCGGGATACATCAGTATCCCGGGACGGAAATTATCAAGATAAAATCCGCGGTACCACCCGCATTGAACCGTATCATCCTCCTGCCGCAGCAGGCGGAGCCGATTCCACTCTTTGCATGTAACGTATGCTCCACGTACCGCCCTACTTTGTTTCAGACGGTCGGCTCCCAAGTGTTCCCTTGATCTCCTCCGCTGTCCGGCGCTCTCAGTCGGTGACGCCTCCTTCCTGTCAGTTTCTGAAGATCAGAGTCTTGTTCACAGCTTTTGTTGATATAGCGCTTTAGTTTACTAAAACTTGGTTCTCATATTAGCACAACATTTTTTCAATTGCAACAGTTTTTTTCACGAATCGCGCAGGCTGAATTATGCCCGCGTTACAGTTCACACCGTACTCAGGAACGGGAATAGGCAGCGTCATGCTTGCATGTAAGAGGTATATTCCCGTTCCTGAGTGCGAGTGGAACTCGTAACCGCCGCCCACATAAGCAGTCTTAGCACGCAGTGCGGAACTGGAGCGCGTCAGCGCGACGAGTGCGCATGTGTGCGGCGGTTAGGTGTGAGCTGTAACATGCCCGCTACCCCTGCTGCAGCTCTGCCCTCACCGTCTCGGCAGCCGTCTCCAGCTGATTGTCCGCCTCCGGGTTCTCCGCGTCGTATACATATTCCACCTCCACGTCCGGCTCAACGCCGATTCCGTTGATGCTCCTTCCGCTGGGCGTATAATATTCCGCGATCGTAACCTTGAGACAAGTGCCGTCTCCAAGGTCCATCAGCTGCTGAACAACGCCTTTCCCGAAGGTCGTAACGCCGACGATGCTGCCGATCCCATAGTCCTGGACAGCGCCGCAGAACACCTCCGAGGCGCTGGCGCTGTACTGATTGACAAGAACCGCCAGCGGCTTTGTAAATTCATTGGATCCGTCACAGGTGATCTCCTCTGTGTCCCCGTTTTTATCTGTGATTGAGACGATCGGTCCCTCCGGCAGAAGAAGCTTAAGCATATCCGTCACCGTGTCCAGATTTCCTCCCGGATTATTTCTCAGATCAATGACAAGCCCTGCCATCCCCTGCGCCTCCAGGCTGTCCAGCGCTGACTTGAACTGGTCATATGTGACGTCGTCAAATTCGCTGACCGAGATATAGCCGACCTGATCGTCGAGCATGACGCTGTCCACTGTCTGCATCTGGATAATATCTCTGACCGCAGCCGTCTCAATCTCCTGCCCGTAGCGGAGCACCGTGATCTTCACCTCTGTCCCCTTCTCCCCTTTTATCAGGGATACTATGCTGTCCAGATCCATGCCGGATACGTCATTCCCGTCCACTTTGGAAATGACGTCCCCCGCCTGAAGCCCTGCCTCGGCGGCGGGAGAACCTTCATATACTGCGGTTATCACTGCGCCCGGTCCGTCCGTATTCTGTGTCATCGTCGCGCCGATCCCGGAGAACTCCCCGCTTGTGGACTCCATAAGAGCCGCTGTCTCTTCCCTGTCATAATATTCCGTGTAGGGATCGCCCAGCGCCGCTGTATAGCCGGAATAAATGCCCTCCGCCAAAGCATCTTCATCGACCTCCCCTTCATAGAGGTAATACTGGTCGATCAGTGAGTTGAGCAGATCCAGCTTGGCGGAAACGTCGTTCTCAGACACCTGCCCTGACGCGTAAGTCCCGAACGGGAATCCCCCTCTCAGGATTCCTATCGCGCCCCAGGCGCAGATGCCGATGAGCAGCACTGACAGGGCTCCGGCCGCAAAGCCCGCGCCGAAGCGCCTCTTCCTCCTGCGTCCTGCCGGTGCCGGCCTCTTCGCCTCCGCCGTCTTATTTCTCTCTTCTGTCTGCTGATTCCTATCCTGGCTCATAGTTCTGTCTCCATCCTGAAATATTTCTCAAATAATGGAAAAGACAAAGCAGAATCTTCTACTTTGTCCTCCCTCTTTGTATGTACATGTATTAACTGCTACAGATAATTGTCGGGATTCACTGCCACTCCGTTCAGCTCTACCTGGAAGTGGAGGTGAGGTCCTGTCGACTGTCCTGTGCTTCCCACATACCCGATCTGCTGTCCCTTCTCCACATACTGTCCGGTGCTCACACAGATCGCCGAGTGGTGCATATATTTTGTCACCAGGCCATTGCCGTGATTGATGACCACCCAGTTGCCCGCGCTGTTGCTCCAGCCCGCCTGTATAACGGTTCCTGCCGCCGCAGCATAGGTCGGCGTCCCGGTCGGCGCAGCATAGTCATGCCCTTTATGGCCTCCGCTCTCGAACGGACGGATCTCGCCGAAGTAGCTGGACTGATATGTCATTCCCGGACAGGGATGGGTGAAATAACCGTTTCCGCTCACCACAGTTCCGCCGGAACCCGGACGGTAGGAGTTACCGCCGGACTGCGCGGCAGCCTGCTCCCGCCGGAGACGCTCAGCCTCTTCCGCCTGCCGCTGAAGCTCCTGTATCGTCTCTGCATTTTCTCCGATCTGCGCCTCGAGATCGTCGATCTGCGCTTCCTTGCTGTCGAGCAGTGCCTGTACCTCCGTCTGCTTGCCCGTCAGTTCATCCTGGAGCGTGTTCAGCTCCGTATACTCATCCTGCAGGGATGCTTCCTTCTCTTCTACATCCGCCACTACTTCCTGGAACTCTTCAAGCATATCTCTATCATATGCAGAAAGCTGCGAAACATACTCGGCTTTATTGAGAAAATCCGTGATGCTCCTGCTCTCAAACAAAATCTCGAAAAACTGCGCATTTCCGCCTTCATACATGAATTTGATGCGCATTTTCATGCTCTCATACTGGTCGTTCTCCCTGACCTTTGCCTGGATCAGCTCATTCTCTGCAGCGTCGATCTCATCCTCCTTCGCCGCCAGCTTTTCCTGCGTCTCTTTCATACTCGCGATGATGCCGTCAAGCTGTTCGAGAAGAGATTTCTTTTCAGACTCGGCAGCCTCTTTCTGCTGCTCCAGCTCATCCGCCTTCTGCTGTGCTTCATCGAGAGTAACTGCATTCACATTGAGAACCAAAGCCGAACTCATAACAAGTGCCAGCATCCCCCCGGTTATTCTTTTCTTCAGTTCTCCCATAAGTATCCTCCTATACTTTCAGATGCTTGCGTACAGTAAAGAAACTTCCTAAAAATCCGATGCCGATTCCCATTGCAAGACCGATCGGCAGCAGATACCTGTATACACTCCATACCGGCAGGAAATCAATGATATTCTGCAGGATGCTGAATTTCTCCATGATATACTGCACAGCTCTGTCGTAAAGTACATAAAGGAGCGCCAGTGGGATTACCGCACCGAAGATACCGATGATAATACCTTCGATCACGAACGGCGAACGCACCACAAAGTCCTTCGCTCCGATATATTTCATGATTGCGATCTCTTCTTTTCTCACCGTGATACCCATCGTGACCGTATTGCTGATCAGGAAGATGGATACGCCCAGCAGGATCGCGATGATGGCGATCGACACATACGCTACCAGAAGATTGACGCTGGACAGCGTGTTCGCGACGACATCCGACTTGTTGACCTGCCTTACGCCGTCAAGCTTCTCGGCAAACTCGACCAGTTCCTGCTGTGTCTCGGAGAGCGATCTGCTCTTCGCCACCATATTCTGGTCGTCCTCAACGGTCTTCATATAGACCTCATAGTTATCTGAATTCATCAGCGGGTTCTCGCTCCAGCCGTCCGCCAGCTCCGAGTTCTCGCCGAAATACTCTGTCCTAAATGTATCCCATGCCTCCTCGGCGGAAACATATTTCACTTCCGAGACGTCGTCTCTTGATCTCAGCTGCCTGCCGATCTCATCCTTCTGCTCCTCCGTCGCGTCCTCGTCAAAAAAGACGGTGATGGCAACGCCTTCCTCTGCGGTTCTGATAATATACTGAAAGTTCAGAAGTATCGAGAAAAACAGACCGAAAAGGAAGATACATGCCGACATGGTTGCAATGGACGCGAGCGAAAACATTTTATTTCTCCAAATGTTCTTGACGCCCTGTTTTCCAACGTATCCTAATGTACTAATCCTCATCTATATACCCACCTTTTTGTTCATCACTCACGATCACGCCCTGTTTCATCGTGATAACCCGTTCGTTCATCTCATTTACGATCTCCTGGTTGTGCGTAACGACAAGCACTGTCGTCCCTCGCTCATTCGCTTCCTTCAGAATACTCATGATCTCCCAGGAATTGGTCGGATCAAGATTACCTGTCGGCTCGTCGCACAATAAAATGGCAGGCTCATTAACAAGCGCCCTTGCGATCGCGACACGCTGCTGCTCTCCTCCAGAAAGCTCCTTCGGAAAAGACTTGTACTTCTGTGCCAGTCCGACAAGAGAGAGCGCCGCCGGCACTTTCTTCTTGATGACCCTGGTCGGCGTTTCTGTAACGCGCAGTGCAAAAGCGATATTTTCATAGATGTTTCGGTCCTTCAGAAGACGGAAATCCTGGAAGACGACTCCCAGCCCTCTCCTGTATTTTGCAATGTTACGATGTCGCATGCGGTTGAGGTTCTGTCCGTTTACAATGATGGTGCCGTCTGTCGGATTGAGTTCCTTCATGATCAGACGGATCAGCGTCGATTTTCCCGAGCCGCTGTCACCGACGATAAAAACGAATTCCCCCCGCTCGATCTTCACGGAGACCCCGTTAAGGGCGGCATTCCCTTTGGAATACTCCTTCGTCACATTTCTCAATTCAATCATATGTTCCTCCTAATTATTCATACTCCTGTGTGCCGTACCGGCGTCCCCTGTCCGCCTTCTGTCCCGTGCTCTAATATTCCTGTGACTCCATGTAGTTCATATACTGCACGACCATGAGCGCGATCTTAAATGTGATCGCATCTTCGAAGACACGAAGATCCAGTCCGGTGCTCTTCTGGAGCTTGTCCAGTCTGTATACAAGAGTATTCCTGTGAATATAAAGCTGCCTGGACGTTTCTGATACATTGAGGCTGTTCTCAAAGAACTTGTTGATTGTCGTCAGCGTCTCCTCATCAAAATCGTCCGGAGATTTCCCCTCAAAAATCTCTTTGATAAACATCTTGCACAGCGGAATCGGAAGCTGATAGATCAGGCGGCCGATGCCGAGAGTCGTATACGCAACGATATCCTTCTCCTGGAAGAAGATCTTGCCTACGTCAAGCGCCAGCTTCGCCTCCTTGTAAGACTTGGAAACTTCCTTGATGTCGCTGACGATCGTACCGTACGCGATATGGATCTGCTCTTCCCCGCCCTCGATCCTGAGCGTATCGAGCATCTCCTTCGCCATCCTTTCGAGTTCTCTGTTCCCGTCTTTCTCAGAGAGTTCTTTTACGACAATGATATTCTTCTCATCTACCGCGGTGATAAAATCCTTTGATTTCCCGCCGAGCAGATTCCGGACATTGTCGAGCGCCGCGCTGTCTTTCTCGTGCAAGGTTTCAATAATAAAGATAACACGTTTTGCCTCTGTGTCAATATGTAATTTTTTTGCCCGGTTGTAAATATCCACCAGGAGAAGGTTGTCCAGAAGGAGGTTTTTGATGAAATTATCTTTGTCGAAACGCTCCTTGTAAGCTACCAGAAGAGACTGGATCTGGAATGCCGCGATCTTGCCCAGCATATAGACGTCATCGCTCTCTCCCTCCGCCAGCAGAACGTACTCAAGCCTCTGCTCGTCAAAGATTTTAAAGAACTGGCACCCCTGGATCACCTGGCTGTCCGCCGGAGATTCTACAAATGCCATGACTGCCTCTTCACAGTCCTTTGCCGCTTCGAATGTCCCTGCCAGTTCCTTCCCCTCTGTATCCATCACACAGAGGTCCACTCTGGAAATACCCTTTAATCCCTCAATCGTATTCTGAAGTATCTGATTCGAAATCATGCTTTTCCCTCCACTTCTCGGTGCAATCCCATGTACATTTTTCACAAATTTAAATTTCATAAAAGTAGTCCGCACACATACTCATTTAATATATTAAGTCAAAACACCAAAAAAGAAAAGGGGAAATCACGCTTTTTTATGCATTTTCTCAGATTTTTTCACAAGGATTTCATATTTCAGGCATATACATTGTTCACAAAAGCAGTATTTTCCTGTGATTCTCTATCTCTTTACTTCTCTTTCTGCTCTTTTTCCACTTTATACCAGAACATTTTTTTCAGAAAGAACCGCTTCACTTTTGTAAAAAAATGAAGATCGTCATAGCTTTTTCCCAGCGCCGGACCGCAGCCGAACCACAGCCTGGCGTTGAGCAGGGCTTTGTTCCTGGATATAAACTGCTCCTGATAGGGGGACGGCAGAACCGAAAGGATGCAGTCCGTCTCTGTTCCGTTTATATCGTTGATCACCGTCTCTTCCCGGCCGCTTCCGGGAGAGAGCAGGGCGTGTCCTGCGATCCGGATCCCCCGGTTGTACCTTCTGACCGAATCCTCGACCCGCCTGAGCTCATCGTCGGTCTCCGCCAGGAGGTATACGCGCCTGCGGTTTTTCTGAAGATATTTCATGAACAGCTTCAGAAAAACTCTGTCCTCCGCCTCCCGGAGTTTTTTCCTGTCACGGACATCGGCGGCAGTCAGGATCTCTTCCTCTCCCGGAATCACGATCTTGATCTCTCCCACCTGCTCCTTCCACTCCTTATCCTCCCGGCCGCTGAGAAGCATATCCATTGACATGATCTCGATCGTGTCAATCGATTCGCTCTCAAGAAACTCCATTGCTTTTATCATCGTCTCTTTTGCGGTAAGATTGTCCATCTCTATCTCAAATATGGTTATCTTCTCTTTCATTCCCATCACCCATAGCAACTCCCCAGTTGTACAATTGTATCAGAGATATGCTGCTTTGTAAAGAAGTTACGGGATGCTGTTCTGCTCCTGTCCGGACAGTGAACTCTCGGCTTTCTGCGCTTTTTCCTTTTCTTTTCGGCGCTTTTTCGTGACAAGGCCGCCGATCCTTCCTGTCTCCTTCGAGGTCAGCGAGCGCCAGCCGTGCTCCATCACCCTGTCGAGCAGCCCCAGCTCCTCAGCCACCTCATATTTCAGCTTTTCCTCGGGTTCCAGGTTCTTAAGATCGATCGGTTTTTCTTTTTTCTTTCCCATAGTCTGCCTTCTTTCTGCTTTTTCAGAAGTATTGCCCTGAAATACAGAAGACATACAAAAAGGGACTGCCTCTCTGGCGGTCCCTCCTGTCCGTACTGGATTCTTTTTATTCCGGGCTGTCCGGTATGATAATGGCGGCTATGATGTAGACAATGATCCCGGTGCCTGAGCATCCCAGGAGCACAGCCAGAAGCCGTATCAGCGTAGGATCAATATTTAAATACTCTCCGATGCCTCCGCACACTCCGCAGAGCATCCTGCTGTTTTTCGAACGGTATAATCTCTTTTCGCCCATAATCCTTCCTCCTCTTATTCAAAACTGCTTTCTCCTATACAGGGTACAGCGTCAGCGGAACAGAATCTCAATCCTGCCCATCCTGCACTCTGCCTCGATCGAATGCGGGCTGCCGTTGTCTTCCTTCCGCTCCACGCCAAGCCCGCTGTATGAATCTCCGCCGATCTCGATCTCGCCGACGTCGCACTCCATTTCATAATTATAGTCCTCCCGTACGCCGGGGACTGTGTAGATTACTTCTCCTGCTCCGCACTCCAGTTTTGCTTTCTCGGAAGCCCTGCCTTCCAAAACGAGCTGTCCCGCGCCGCACTCTGCCTCTAGTCTTTCGGCTGAAAAGCCGGATATGTCCGCTTTGCCGGCATCAGCGCTGACAGAAAGTTTCTTTGCGCTTATTCCGGTCATCTCTAGATACCCCGCGCCGACATCCGCTGTGATTTCTTCCATCTCCGTATCCTGCGGAATGCTGATGAACAATGTCAGCTCATCGCTCGTATGATCTGCGGCGAGACTTCTGAACCTGTCCTTCTCTTCCGCTTCGATCTCCAGCTTTCCGCCATGCATACGGATCTTCATCTGCTCTCTTACCTCGCTGTCCAGCCGCTTCATATCAACGGTCACCCGGCCGCCGTCATATACATTGACGATTACTGCGAGCTCCGTGACGTCGATCTCCAGATTCTGCACTCCTTCAAATCCCAGTATATTCTCCCCGTCCGGTTCCTGCGCTGTATATCCGGAGGAAGAGGGAATCGCATCTATCTTCTCCAGCGCTCTGCTGCCCGCGTCCGCACTGTTCTCCCTGAACTCTTCCAGCCATGCCGCCAGCCTGCGTTCGCCCTCTGACCCGCGCACCGGCGCGCCGAGTATGATCCCTGCGGCTGTAAGGATGAGCCCCGCCGCTGCCAGGACTGCGCAGACGATCCAGAATATTTTCCATCGTCTTTTCATCTGTCACTGCGCCTCCCTTCTCTGAAAAGGCTTCCTGCACAGATTCACAAATCCTCTGAGCATCGCCGGGTACACCACCGCGCATAACTTTACAGCGCCGGCAGCGGCGATCAGTCCGACCACAAATAGAAGGAGCCCGATCCCGCAGACCAAAAAAGCCATGGGAGCCACATCAAAGAACAGCCCGATTCCCACTACGGTCACCGCGGCCCCTGCGATCATCAGCGCCGCCGCTCCGACTACAAGTCCCGCTCCGATCCCGATGACTGCACAGACTATGCCGATCACCACGCAGACAGCCGTCCCGATGCCTCCCAGTATTCCCGGAATCACGGTCAGAAGGATGAGGGCAATGAGAAGAAGCTTCAGCTTCCTGCTCGTCCATGGCGCTTTCTGCTCCGCAGCGCCGCCGGAATCCCTGTCCGTTCCGCCGGAATTTCCGTTCTGACACTGTGCCATGTAATCTTTTGTGTCATATTCCTCTTCATGAAACTCTCTTCCATAATAATCTGCCCGTATCGTGGCAGCCGCCTTCTCCGGACCGCCCAGCTCTCTGATGACTTCCTGCTCGTTCTCCTGTCCCGCATCCTGCAGATAATCATCATAATACTGGATCGCCGCCTTTCTCTCCTCCTCCGGCAGATCGGCGAGCAGTCTTTCAAGCTCTTCCAGAAACTCCGTACGTCTCATACAGACACACCTCCCTCAAATATCGCGCTGATCCTTCTGCTGTAGCTCTTCCACTCCTGCTTGTAGAGCGCAAGCTGCGCTGTCCCCCGGTCTGTCACTTTATAGTATCTCCGGTTCCTGCCGTCGAACTGCCTGTCATATACTTCCAGGCACTCGTCCTTCTGGAGCCGCCGCAGCACCGGATACAAAGTAGACTCAGACACATCCAGCACCCTGCGCACATCCTGGGTTATCTTATACCCGTATGTCCCTTCACTCTCTCCGGATACGACTGCAAGGACGATCGCGTCCAGGAGCGCCGCGCCTGTGTTAAAAACCATCCCATCACCTCTCTGAAAGAGCGGATATCTCTTTCCGCCCCTGTCTGGTCTTAAATTTCCCTGTAATATTATTTTGTTTTCTATATTATATTCTGTATAATATTAGACTGTCAATACAATTCTTCTTAAGGATTCTCAAGATTTTCTAAAGA